>DATGIR010000329.1:0-6464 GCA_035295605.1 Fimbriimonadaceae bacterium
GTACTCGATCTTGAAGACGCGTCCGTAGTCGTAGCAGTCCTGAACCAGGCTCGGTTCCGAGTACGGCACCAACGCGATCACGTGCCCGAGCAGATCGCGCACCTGCCGCCGGATGGCGAGCATCAAGTCGGGAAGGCCACGACCGGTCTTGGCGCTGATCGCCACCGAATTGGGCCATTCGGAGACGAGCTGCCGCTCGATCGTGTGGTCGTCCAGTCGGTCGATCTTGTTGAAGACGGTCAGGATCGGCTTTTCCGCCGCGCCGAGAACTTCCAGCGTCTCGAGCACCGCATCGCGCTGCGCCTCCCAGGCCTCGTGCGAAACGTCGACGACGTGGAGCAGAAAGTCGCTGAACGTCACCTCCTCCAGCGTCGATTGGAAGGCCGCAACCAGGTGGGTGGGCAGGTTCCGGATGAACCCGACCGTATCGGTGAGAAACAGCGAATAGCCGTCCGGGAGTTCGATCTTGCGGGTGGTCGGATCGAGGGTGGCGAACGGCATCGCATCGGCCAGGAGCTCGGTGCCCGCCATGTGGTTCATCAACGTGGACTTGCCCGCGGATGTGTAGCCGACGATCGAGGCGAAAGGAAACGGGTGCTTGCGCCGTGAGACCCGCTGCTGATCGCGGATCCGCTTGACCTCTTCGATCTCGCCGCGCAGCTTGGCGATGCGATCCCGGACCATGCGCCGGTCGCTCTCGAGCTTCGTTTCGCCCGGGCCTCGCATGCCAATGCCCCCCTTTTGGCGCTCGAACTTCGTGTAGACCGCCATGAGCTTGGGCAGCATGTAGGTGAGCTGTGCCAGCTCCACCTGAAGCATTCCTTCCCTGGTTCGGGCGCGCCGCGCGAAGATGTCGAGGATGAGTTGGGTGCGGTCGACAACCCGAACGCCGATCTGGTCCTGCAGGTTCCGTTGCTGCATGCCGCTGACCTCGGCGTCGAATAGCACGACTTCCGCCCCGCTCTCTTTGGCGAGCACGGCAATCTCTTCCACCTTTCCGCTGCCGACGAAGGTGCCCTTATGCGGTTTCTCGAGCCGCTGCCGGATTCCCGCGACCGGCTCGACGTGGGCAGCCTCGCACAGCCCCTCGAGTTCTTCCTCGACAAGCTGGTCTTCCGCCTCGTCCTCGTTCACGTACACGAGGACCGCGCGCTCTATAGGCTCGGCAACGGCGCCGCCTTTCGGCATTGCTCTATTGTGGATCGCGCTCCGGGTTCCGTTGTTCCGGCCGCGCCGTTACTCGTCCGGGAAGAGCACTTTCGGGTCCGAAAGCTTCGAACACGTGACAAGCACGAGGTAAGCCTGCTGGCCGCCGGTTTTCTCCAGGTCCGGAAGCAGCTGCATCAGGGTCTTCTTGCCGTCGTCGTTCAGTTCCTGGACCTTCACCCGGTTGATGCCGGTGAGCGGCCGCATGGGAACGAGTTTCGCCTTTTCCGCGATCACATCGTGGTGGGTCAGCACGCGCTTCCCTGCGCCCGGGATGTCCGGCGGCGACTTCGGGTCGGGCTTGACCTCCAGGTTGATCAGCTTTTCGAGGAGCTGTTCCATGTCCACCCATTGGGCGGCGCCGACCGCAGTCCAGGTGCCGTCGCCGTTCCGGGACTGGATGCGGAACATGTCGTCGCCGTACTTGGTGGTTGCCTCATACCAGCGGAGAAGCCGGGGCCAAGCCGGCAGCTTCTTGCCTCGGTCCACGTTGCGGGCATGGAGGGCGTCCGCGAAAGTGTTGCAGGCGATGGCGATGGCGGAGATCGAGTCCCCTTTCTTGGCGGCGTAGTAGTCGAACCACTTGTCGTCGCCCATAGCGAGGATCTGGTCCCGGGTGAGGCCGAGCCGGTCGACGGTGGCTTGCGCCGGCGCGGAAACTGCCAGGCAGATGAGCGCGAAACCAATTAGCGCTTTGCCTTCCACGTTTCATTGGACGAGCCATAGAAGGGAATGGGTCATGAGGGCACGCTCGGCATCACCATAATCCACCCATGAACCGATGGCTCTATTCGTATAGGTCCACGGGCTGCCGTCGGTTGAGCGACGGTGAAACGGCCGAGGTGCTTCGCTTACTAGTCAAGCTTCGAATCCGAAAGCGGCTTCAGGACGCCCTGACCCTGGCGCTGCTGGTGGGGATGTTCGGAAGCATAGTCGTTGCCTGCCTCCCGCTCTTTTTTGTGGGAATCCCGCTCATGATTGCGTGCATTTGTGGAATGTTTGCCTCGAACAAAGCCGCGGAGAATCGACAGGCCGCGATGTTACTCTACGCAAGAGCGAGCCGGATTCGGAAGGTCGAGACGTTCAAGCTCTCGGAGCTCACGCCCGAAGTTAGGCAGGCTTACGCCATCGCCTCGATGATTTCAGTAGATAGCGGATCTCCGATTTGGAAAGCGGAAGAGGAGTTGATGCTAAAGCTGACCCGGTTCGTAGGACGCTGTCCGACAACGATCGAAACGCTAGATAAAGATGGTGTGGTTCTCACTGCAGACGGGAATCTCTTGCCGGTCGCGATTGTCGGCAGCATCACCGACATTGACGCCCAAACGATTGACGACTGCCCCGTTCGCGTAGCCGGCCAGATAACGGCCGCGCGAGAAGCCCAAACTTTCGAGGAGCACTGACATGGGCTCCCGGGTGTTCAGCTACCGCAAGTCGGGCATCCCGGTCGGGGCGGGTTTGCTGCTCCTGTTCGGGGCGCCGTTCGTCTCGATCGGCCTCTATTCGATCTTCGTGGGCGGTATCCCGATCAACAACCATGAGGCGACCAGGCTCGAGGACGCTGAGTTCGGGGCTGTTTTCGCCCTGGCCGGGATGCTGTTATGGCTCTATGCGGGCCGGTTTCTGATGACCTGGAAGAACGAGCGGATCGAGGTCTCAAAGGAGCAAGTCGTCTGGATCGATTGGCGCGGCCGCGAGCGGCTCCGGTCCGCTCGGGATCCGCGCCTAGGCGTGGCCGTCTCCAAGCCCCGACCCACCGGAACGAAGTTCGTCGCTCAGTTCGCCGATGGGGTTCTTGAATTTTCGAACTTGCTGCCCGACTTCGTGCTCCTCAAGCTTCTGCTTGAGCGGCCCCCAAGCCTAATCGACCCAGCATCGGGCTACGCAGGGCTCCGACTCCCGCCACCGACGTTCACACCCCCGGAGCGGACGTACGGTTATCGGTTCGGGGCGATGCATGTCTTCTCTTTTCTCTGGCTAGCAGTCGTAATCGGGTTCGCCTCGACGTTTATCGCCTCGGGCTTCTCCCCGAGCCCGGGGCGCCAGCCCGCTGATCCAGGATTCGCAGCGGTCTTCCTTCTTCTCCTAACAGTGTTTCTTCTCATCGGTGTCTGGATGCAACTCACAGGGTGGAGGGAGCAGATCAGCCTAGGAGCGAGCGGAATCACCTGGGTCGACTATCTTGGGCGAACGCGGGTGTCTGCCGCCTTAGAGGACATTCTCGACGTCGACCTCGCGAGCAGCAACAATGCCAGCAGCCTCAAGATCACGACGACGCATGGTGTCGTCCAAGCGAGCTCCAATATGTCCGGCTTTTCGGACCTCAGATCGCAGGCGCAGCATGTGGTGGCGTCACGCCATCTTGATAGGCCCAGGATGGCGGACGAGGACGTCCGCCATCCTGTGTTCTAACCGACCTTCTTCCGCCGGGCCTTCACCGACGGCCAGACGGAGCCCAGCGCGTCCTTCGAGGCGTCCAGGATGAGGTAGTTCACGAAGTACTCCCACATCCGGGTCGCGTTCATCTGGGAGTGGCCGCGGTCGGCGCCGACCATCATGTCGAACCGCTTGCCGGCGCCCTCCAGCTTGCTCGCAAGCTGAATCGCGTTCGAGGGATGCACATTGTTGTCGGCAGTCCCGTAGTAGAGCATCAACCGCCCTTTCAGGTTCTTCACGTACGTCATGCAGCTACCCGCCGCGTAACCCTTTTCGTTGTCCTCCGGCGTCGGCTGCCCCATGTAGCGCTCCGTGTAGATGGAGTCGTACAACCGGAAGTCCGTCACCGGCGAGCTGGCGCACGCCACCGCATACACGTCCGGATACCGAAGGATCGAGAGCGCCGAGAAGTAGCCGCCATAGCTGGTTCCCTGGATTCCGACCCGCTTGCCGTCGAGGTACGAGCGCTTCGAGACCAACTCCTTCACCGCCGCCGCGTGGTCGTCGATCTCAACGATGCCGAGCTTTCGGTACACGGCGCACATGAAGTCCCGCCCCCGGCCGCGCGTACCCCGGCCGTCCATCGACGCGATCACGAACCCAAGCTCGGTGAGCGCGTTCGGCGGCTCGAACCGCTCGATTCCGCCCCCGCTCTCGGGCCCGCCGTAGACAAATACGAGCAGCGGATACTTCTTCGCCGGGTCGAAGTCGGAGGGAAAGCTGAGCCGGCCGTAGCAGGTCGTCTTCCCATCCGCGGCGGTGAAAGTGAATCGCTCGTTCTTGTGCAGCCCGAGGTCGTTCCACTTCGTGAGGCCCGCCTGGCTCAGCTCCTTCAGCTCCTTGCCGTCGGCATCGCGAAGCACGGTCCGCGGAGCATCGGAGATCGACTCCTCGACGTCCACGAAATGCTGACCGCCGGGCGCGACGTACGTGGTGTGGCTGAACTTCGGATCGGTGAGGCGGACGTCGCCCTTGCCGTCCAAACCCACGCGGTGGAGTTGGGAAAGGTACGGGTTGTCGCCGTCCCGCGCCGTGTAGTACAGCACGTTTCGATCCTCGTCGATGCTGACGATTCGCTCGACCTCGCTCCCCTCCAGCTTCGAGAGGCGCGCCAGCTGAGCCCCGGTGGTGTCGTACAGATAGTAGTTGCCCCATCCGGTCCGGTCGCTCCACCAAACGAAGCGCTTGCCGTCCTTGAGGAAGCGCAGCTCCGGTATCTGGCTCGACCAGCCATCGGTCCGGGTTTCGGTGAGAATCGTGCGGCAGGCGCCGGTGTCGCGGTTGGCGGCGCACCACTCCATCACGTCCTGCTTGCGAGGCATTCGGTTGAAGTAGAGTTCGGCCCCGTCCGTCGACCAGCGCACGTTGTAGATGTAATGCCCCAGGTCGGGCGAGCCGAACCCGGTGTCGACTTTGGTAGAGGTCCGCGAGTCGAGATCGAAGATGAAGAGCTGCACCTCCGGGTTCGGCTGGCCGACCTTCGGGTAGGGCTCCGTATTCAAGGTGTCCTGCAGATCGAGCTGGGCGTAGGCGATGTAGTAATCCTTGACCTTGGACTCGTCGAACCGGTAGTACGCAAGCTTTTTGGCATCCGGCGAGAACCACATCGCCTCCCGAACTTCGAGCTCCTCCCCGTACACCCAGCTCGCAACCCCGTACTTCACCCGCTTGGCGGCGTCGCCGTCGGTGGTTACCGCGAACTCCTCCGAACCGTCCGCCCTGCTCACGTAGACATTGCGATCCCGGCTGACTGCCTTCAGCTTCCCGTCGGCCGAAAGAACGGTGTCGAATTGGCGTCCCCGGTCAGGCCGGCGGCGCCGGTCGTTGCCACTCCCGGACCCCGCGGGCAAGCGTCCCTCTTTCTCGGTGAGGGTCGCCACGTCGAACACATAGTTCGTCCCTCCGCGGGTGTATCCGAACTGCTTGCCGTCATCCGACCAGGTGACCCGATCGATGCCCCGGTCCACGGCGCCGGAAAGCTGCGACTGAAGGCGGGTGTAGCGGTCGTAGCGCGGCATCTTCGGAAGCGTGAGCTGGGCGTCGTCCGCAAGGGCGCCGGCGAGGACGCCGATGGCGAGAACGGAGATCAGGATGACACGTTGGGCGGGCACGAGGCTATTTTAGCGGCGGCTTTCCGTGACGCGCATCTTGTGCGGCCCGGCTCTCGCCGGCAAGCAGTACGTCGTTCTTGTCGCGCAGCGTTAGCACCTCGGTGATCAGCTCGTCCCGCATACGCATTTCGTCCTTTTGGGTCGGCGCCTCGAAGTGGCACTGGATGAACAGCCCTATCGCGGCGTCGTCAACCGAATCCAGCGCCACGATGACGCGCTCGTGCTGGACGTACGCCTTCTTCGAGAGGTACTCACGCACGGACTTGGTGAGCTTGCCCAGCGCATTCGGCGAGTTGTCCGAGCTCAGCCGGATGGAGAGCTTCTGGCGGCGGACCCGCCGTGCGCCGAAGTTCTCCACCGCGGCGCGGATCAGGTTCGCGTTGGGCAGCGTGATGACGGTGTCCTCAAACGTCCGAATGCGGGTGGAGCGCAGGTTGATCTCCTCGACCACCCCCTCGACCTTGTCGATCTTCACCCAGTCGCCGATGGCGAAGGGCATGTCGAACAGGATCGTGACCGAACCGAAGACGTTCTCGATCGAATCCTTGGCCGCGAGCGCGACCACGAGCCCGCCGATTCCCAGGCTCGTGACCAGGGCGGCGATATTGACGTTCGTGAGCTCCGCGACGGCGATGAGCAGGCCCGTGGTTACGATCACCGCGCGGATCAGCTTGCTCGCCAGGGGTACCAGCAGTTTTTCCGCCCGGTCTG
>DATGIR010000330.1:0-14246 GCA_035295605.1 Fimbriimonadaceae bacterium
GTGGAGTTGTTCCTGAACGGCAAGAGCCTGGGCCGGAAAGCCAACCCGCCCTACGAGCACCTATCGTGGTCGGTCCGCTACACGCCTGGAAGGCTCGAAGCCCGCTCGTACTTGCACGGAAAGCTGGCCGCTACCGACTCGGTGTCTACGACCGGTGCTCCCGCGGCCCTTGTTGTGACCACAGACCGGACGAGGCTTGTCGGGGACAACGAGGACACGACGATGCTCGAAGTCTCGATCGTCGATTCGCTCGGCCGAATCGTGCCCACCGCGAACAACGTGATCTCCTTCGCGGTGACCGGACCGGCGCGGATTTCGGGTGTCGGGAACGGAGATCCGAGTTGCCACGAGCCTGACAGGGCCTCCAGCCGGCACGCGTTTAACGGCCACTGCCTGGGCTTGGTTCAGGCGGCTGGGCGGGCGGGTCTGGTCAGGGTGACAGTCTCCTCGCCCGGCCTGAAGGCCAAGACATTGGAGCTTCGCGTCACGGCGGGGGCGGACTGAGCTCGAAGTAGAGTTCGTAGTGGTTGGCGCAGCCCGGGTTGAACAAGGCGGCGCATTTGGGACACCGGAAGCCGCAGCCCATGTACTCGCGGACGGTCAGCTGATGGCCGCAGGCTCCGCACAACACCGAAGGTGAGTCGAATTCGGCCTGGAGAAGAGGTTTCGGCGGGTGCTCGGCCAGCTCGAGATGGCACGAATGGCAGGCGTAGTAATCGCCGCAGCATCCGAATCGAAGCGCGACGATGTCGAGCTCCGAACGGTAATGCCGGCACTCGGTTCGTTCGCCGAGGTCCACACCGTGTACCGGAACCCCTCCTATGAGGCGTGTGTTGGCCACTGACGGCGAGTATAAGAGCAATCTCCGATAAATCGTCTCGCAGGCGGTCGCGGATAATGGCCGCATGAATGCGAAGGTTCGAGCTTGGTGGTGGCAGCTTCAAGGCTTGGATGGCTCCCTGAACGGAAAGTCACCACGCGAAGCTCTGCTGTGGTCAGGATGGAGCCGGTCCGTCGGCGGTGCGAGCCCGTACATGGCGATCTTCTCACGAACCGGCACGTCGCGCTCCACCATAGACCAAGCCGTCGCCGATGCGGAGATCCACGAGCTTCCGACCGCGCGAGGATGTACGTACGTTCTGCCGCGCGACGACTATGCGATCGGCCTGAGCGTGGCTCGCGGCTTCGGCGTCGACAACGAACTCAGGCTCGCCAAGAGGTTCCTCGGCGTGACCGACGAGGAGATCGACATTCTCTCTGAGGCGGTGGTCGCTGCCGTCGCCAAGACCGCGCTCGATCCCAAGGAGATGAAGGACGTTGTCGGCGACAAGGCGCGAAGCCTCGGAGACGAGGGGAAGAGGCGCGGCTTGGGCAGCACCCTGCCAATCGCTCTGGGCCGTTTGCAGGTTACGGGTCGCATCCGGCGCGTTCCCGCCGACGGCCGGCTCGACCGCCAGCGATACAAGTACATTGGGTGGTCGCCGAGCCCGATGGACGGCTTCGAGTTGAGCAATCTGGAAGCCCTGAACGAGTTGGCCAAGCGGTATTGGGGTTGGGCCGGGCCGGCTTCGGTGGCCCATTTCCAGAAGTTCGCCGGGCTCGGGGTGAAGGCGGCCAGAGAGATCGTCGCGCCCCTCGGGTATGAGCCCATCGATGCGGGGAGCGACCTTCTCCTTCCGCCCGCGGAACTGGATCGGTTCAAGGCGTACCAGCCGCCGGTTGAGCCGGCTTACAACCTCGTGGGAAGCTTGGACGGTTCGGTGCTTCACCGGTGGGAGGTCGTTCCACTTCTGGACGAGGCCGATATTGGGCGTGAAATGGCGACTGAAAGGGGGGCGGTGCCGCTCGCTTCAGTGCAGGAGCTCCACTCCAATGCGATCCTCGACCGCGGCAGGCTCGTCGGTCTCTGGGAGTACGACCCGTTCGAAAAGGAGATCGTCTCGGTCGCCTTCGTTAAGCGAACACCGGCCCTGAAGGCCGAGATCGAGCGCACGGAGTCCTACGTGCGGGATCAACTGGAGGATTGCCGGTCGTTCAGCCTGGACTCACCCGAGAGCCGAAAGCCGAAGCTCGCGATTCTCCGCGGCTTGGCAGTCAAGGGGTAGCCGGACGGCTCGTCCAGGCGCCACGCAGGTCACCCAAACAGCGTGGCTGAGCGCAGCGCCGTCGCCATCACCGTGAGCACCGGGTTGAACCCGCCGTTGGTCACGTGCACGGACGCATCGCAGACCAGCAGATTGTCGTGCCCGAATACGCGCCCTTGGCTGTCGACAACCCCGTCTGATGGCCGGGCGGCCATGCGGCACGTGCCCGCCTGGTGCTGACCTGCGCTCATGCCGAGCCCTACCGGCTTGGTCCAAACCTCGCGCGCGCCTGCTTCGCGAAGCCATTCCGCCGCCCGGTCCCTCATGAAGAGGGCAGTCTTAACCGTCTCTGGGTGGGTGGTTCCGGAGAGCCTGGCCACAGGTACACCCACGTCGTCGACCACCTCCGGGTCCAGGGTCACCCGGCAGTCGGGATTCGGGATGTCCTGGGTTGGCCCGAAGATGTGAAAGCAGCGGCGGTAGTTGTGTCGCACCCACTCCTTGAACTCGGCCCCAAACGCCGGCACGTTTGAAGGTCGCGCTTCGCGCGCGAACCACACCGGCAACGGAATGAAGTCGTCGCACAGCATTCCGCCACCGATGATCCCTGAATTCCCGTGGCTGAACTGGAGCGTCGCCAGACTCGGTCCAGGGCCGAGGAGGTCATTGACGACTTCCTCGAATAGTGCGACGGCGCCGGGATAGTAGTGGCCCTGCAGGTTGCGACCGACCCAATCGTGGGTATTTCCGATCCCATTTGGCTCCCGCGCGGTGTGAGTGAGAAGCAATAAGCGCGGCGTCTCGATCGCGCCCGCCGCTACCACGATCACATCGGCGGTGACTTCGATCGCGACTCCCTCCCGAATCAGCGACGCGCCGGTAACCTGGCCGGCCCCATCAGTGAGCAGCCGCGTGACCCGCGTCTCGGCCCACAATTCGCATCCGCTTCGGCCCAGAACCTTTGGCAAGACCGTGTTTTGGGTGCCTGCCTTGGCATCCGTCGGGCACCCAAAGCCGACGCAGTGCTGGCAACCGCTGCAGGCGCCGCGCCCCCCGTACGGCTCCGAGTTCATCAGCATCGGAGGCCGCTGGCACGCCCACCCGAGCCGCTCGGCGGCGTTACGAAGCCGCCCCGTGCGGCCGCTTTCGGGCAGGGGCGGCATGGGATAGTCGCGGCGCGGCGGCATCGTCGAGGCCGGCCCTCCGCCGCTCACCCCCAGCTCCCACTCGACCGCCTCGTAGTACGGCGCCAGTTCCTCGTAATGGATTGGCCAATCCGCCAGCGACGAGCCCGAAGGCACACCATAGGTCGAAGCCATCCGAAAATCGAGAGGGTGGAACCTCCACGCCTGGGCGCCATACACGCGGGTACCGCCGCCGATGGCCATCGCGTTGTTCTGATAGGCGCCATCGTTCGGGCGGTACACACCCGCGCGCCCATCGGGCGAAACGAACACGCGTGGGTTCCCCTCGAGGCCAGGGCCCGTGTTATGGCCGTACCGGCTGAAGCGGTGGTTGCGGAGGTGGTCCCGGCCAGTCCAACCGGTCGGATACGACCGCCCGCGGTCGACGATTAGAACGCGCTTTCCTCGCTCCGCGAAGTTCCACGCCGCGAGCCCACCGCCGGCGCCGCTTCCGATGACCAGGACGTCGAAGTCCGCCATCAGCCGTTCACGTCGAACCCGATGTCCGACCACGCTCCGGTGTCCGCCGAGCCGTAGTACGCGTCCCGAACTCGCTCGACGAAGTTCGCCGCGAAGCTGTTCGATGGGTCGTCCAGGTCGCTTTGGGAGAGACGCCCGAGCGCGGCGGCGAACGTGGCCGGCTCCTCGTGGAGCTCGTCGAGGAGGTCAAGGAAGCGCCGCAAACCGGCTTCCGTGCCCGCACCCGGCGAGGAATCGGGTGGAATCACCCAGTCCATCGCTTCTCGTAACCGCGCCAGATCATCCTCGGTCAGGAAAGCGCGTAGGGACGGGGGCATCGGCTGAGCTTACACGGCGGCTTGCCTGACCTCGATCCCGCAACCTCCCATAATCTGCATCGATGCGGATCCGCGCGGCACTTCTCGCGCACGTGAACTCGCGGCTCGAGGTGACGACACTCGACCTCGAGGAGCCGCGTTCCGGCGAAGTACGGGTTAGGGTTCGCGCCGCCGGCGTATGCCATAGCGATTGGCACGTCGTGACCGGCGACACGAAGCACCCGTTGCCGGCCGTTCTCGGCCACGAGGGTTCGGGGATCGTCGAGGCGGTTGGGGAGGGCGTCTCAGACCTGCAGCCCGGTGACCAAGTCGCCCTCAATTGGGCGCCGGCCTGCGGGAACTGCTTCTTCTGCTCGCGGGGCCGGCCCAACCTCTGCGACACCTACGTCGGCCCCATTTGGGCCGGCACGATGCTCGATGGCACGACCCGGCTTTCGGCGAAGGGCAACCCGGTGTACCACTACTGCGGGCTGGCCTGTTTCGCGGAGTACATCGTCGTCCCGAGCGTCTCATGCGTGAAGGTGCCGCAAGACCTGCCCTTCGAAATCGCCGCCGTGATCGGATGTGCGGTCACCACGGGGGTCGGCTCGGTTCTCAACACGGCTCATTTCAAAGCGGGCAGCTCGGCGGTCGTGTTCGGCGCCGGGGGCGTCGGGCTCTCCACGGTCATGGGCGCCAGACTCGCCGGAGCCGAGGCGATACTGGCCGTCGACCCGCTGCCCGCCCGGCGCGCCGCCGCCCTCGAACTCGGGGCAACCCACGCGTTCGAACCAAGTCCGAACCTCGTTGAATCGATTAAGCGGCACACAGGGGGACGCGGCGCCGACTATGCCTTCGAGGCAATCGGCAGGCCGGAGACGCAGGAGCTTTGCCTTGCCGTAACTCGACCGGGTGGAACCGTCGTCTTCTCAGGCTTGTCGCCGATGGGCTCGAAGACCAACCTTCCGGGAGCTGTCCTCGTTCGGGAGGAAAAGACCGTGAAGGGCTCTTACTACGGCTCCGCCAACCCGCCGGTCGACTTTCTTCGGTACGCGGAGCTCTTCCAAGCGGGCAACCTGCCCCTCGACCGCCTGATCTCGAAGACCTACCCCCTGGAGCAGATCAACGAGGCGTTCGGAGAAATGCTCTCCGGCGTCGTTCGGCGCGGAGTGGTTACGTTCGAGTGACAGGCGGAATGCCGTCCTGGGCCCAGTGAACGCCTACGCCCGAGCAGGCGCAGAACCGTAGTGGAGGAACACCTATGAACGCTCTCGTTATCGACCGGCTCGGCGGGCCGGAGGTCTACCGCATTGCAGACATGCCCGTTCCGGAGCCAGAGAAAGGTGAAGTTCAGGTTAGGGTCGACGGGGCCGGAATGAACCCGGTCGACTGGAAGATCAGGGAGGGGTTATTCACTCAATCCACCCCTCACAAGTTTCCGGCGGTGACGCTCCGCGAGTTTTCTGGCGTCATTACGAAACTCGGCCCCGGCGTGAAGCACTACTCGATCGGGGACCCTGTCTATGGGATCACCGAGTGCGGCGCAGCGGCCGAATACACGGTGGCAAGGGCCAGCTCGATCGGCCCCCGGCCAAAGTCGCTGCACGCGGCCGATGCCGCCGTCGTACCGCTCGCCGGCATGACTGCCTGGCAGGCGCTCTTCGACTACGGGAAGCTGAAATCGGGGCAGCGCGTCCTGATCCACGCGGCGGCAGGCGGGGTTGGCACGTACGCGGTTCAGCTCGCCAAGTGGGCGGGCGCATACGTCATTGGAACCTGCAGCACGCAACACGCCGATGCGGTCTGGCGGCTCGGCGCCGACCAGGTCATCGACTATCACCGCGATCCGTTCGAGAAGGTTATCGAGCCGCCGGTGGACCTCGTCCTGCATTCGATTGGCCAAGACCAGGTCGCCGCATCAATCCAAACCCTTCGACCCGGCGGCATCTTGGTCAGCATCAGCGCGGATCCGATGGAAGCTCAGGCGGCCGCGCAGGGGAAGATCGCGGTCCAATTCATGATGCAGCCGAATACCGACCACCTGGCCCGACTTTCGGAGTTGATCGACTCCGGGAAGCTTCGCCCGGTGATCACGGCGGTGGTACCGCTAAAGGAGGCGCGAGGCGTGATGACCGAGCTTCAAAAGGGCCACACGCTTGGCAAATACGGGGTGCGCCTTCACTAGGGCGCCCAGATCCACTTCGCGATGAGCCCGTTGTCGCCGACCGCCCACCCGCTCTGTGCGATGCGGTCGGCGACGCCGGGTACGAAGCTGCAGGCATGAAGCCCGGCTAGCTCGTCGGAGTCGTCCGTCCGCCAGCCGTACTCGGCCGACCCGGATTCACTCAAAAGCGCCTGGAGCCCGGAAACGTGCTTGGCCCGGCTTGGCCCGACCAAGGCGAGCGTCGTCGGGTCGGCAAAGCCGACTCCCTCGAACAAGCCCTCGGGCTTCGGGTTTGAGCTGGGCTGGGCTTTGGACGGCCGGAAGGGCTTCACCACATCCCAAGTGGCGCCCCCGTCGACGGTCACCGCGACCGTTCCATCACCTGCGCCCGGTTCCTTGTAATCGCCCCCGACGATGACCCCCTCCTTTGCGCTTCGGAACGCCATTCCGAAAATTCCCGCTGTATCTTTCCCCGCCGTGATGGGCGTTTGAGCGACCGTCCAGTGCAATCCTCGATCGGCGGAGTGAAAGACGCGACTGAACGACGCTCCGCCGGTGGCGATCCACGCATCCTTCGATCCGTTCACCGCCAGACACGATCCGCTCGCCGCGAACGCTCCCTCCCCTTTGAGAACGCCCGGCATTCCAGCGTTGGGCAGAACCTTCCAGTTCTTTCCCCCATCATCCGTTCGGAGAACTCGGAACTTCTCATCGACCGGATCGCTCATCGCGATTCCGTGCGTCCGATCCCAAAATTGAATCGCATCGTAGAACGCGTTCGGATCCGAGTTCATGAATTGGAGCTTCCACGTGAGCCCCCCATCATCGGTATGGTAGATCCTCGAGGCCTCCCCCTTTCCGATCGCCAGAAGGGTTGCATGGTCGGCATCCCAGGCCACGACGCTCCGGAACACCATCTTCTCGGCGCCCGGAATTTGCTTGACCACCCAGTTGGCGCCGTCTATGGTCCGGGCGTAGCTGCCCTCGGAGCCCGCGGCCCAGCCAACGAACGAGTTCACCGCCGAAACCCCGCGAAACTGAACCTTGCCGCCGGAGGTTTGGACCACCCAATTGGCAGGCGCGATCGCGGCCGCAAGAAGACATGTCACGAGGAGTGCAAGTTTCATCCCTCTCTTAGGGTCGCTTCGCGACGCGGCATTGGTTCGCGGCGCCCAAGCCCGGCATAAATGCTGCGTTCCTTTAACACTAACGCCGCCTTAACACACCGTCGGTAGCTTGCCTCACGTGCGGTGAGCCGGCCACGGTTAGCCGCTGTCTGTTTTGTGGAGAAGAGTGTGCACACCATGAATAACTTGAAGATTTTTGCGGTCGCATCGGCCCAGACCGACATCGCCCGTTGGAACTTTACGACGACCGTCGCGGCGCCATACAACACACCGACCCCGACGACGAACTTGACATCGGCTTTCCTGACCCAGCTCGGGATGACGAACAGCTACAACGGCGGCAACACGGCCAACTGTGACGTCACATCGACGACGGGCGATGTGAATGCTCTCGCGAGCGGCTTTGCGTGGCGGGTACGAGGAACTGCGAACAACGGCTGGGCCAACGCGGCGCCGCAGTACACCCAGGGCATGGAGTTCGACGTCAGCACGATCGGCTTCAGCAGCATCATCGTTTCGTTCGACGTGTTCTGCACCACTCAGGGCATTGCCGACATGCAGGTCCAGTACAACACGAACATCAACAACTCCGCGGGTTGGACGAACTTCAAGGGTTCGTTCGCGGGAACGACTGCCTTGAACGGCAACCAGACGGTGGAGCACGACGGCGCCGGCGACACGATCCTGGTGATGACCTCGAACGGCTACAACCTCTCGAGCACCAACAATGCCGTCACGAACAAGATCATGTTCGACGCGAACGGCAGCAGCGGCGCGAACAACGACCCGAACTTCGGCATCCGCCTTGTATCGTGCTACGACATCAACCCCGCGGTGCAGGGCAGCTACAACAGCGCCGCTGGCGGCGTGTACAACAACACTTCGGGCAACTGGCGGTTCGACCAGATCGCCGTGCAGGGCACCGCGGCTCCCGAGCTTCCGACGGGCGTTCTCTTCGGCGCGGCTGGGCTCGGCTTGCTCTTCTTCCGGGCGCGACGCAGCTAAGTTTCGTTTCGTGCAATCGTATGGGCCCGCCCCTCGCGGGCCCTTTTTTGTGCCCGCCATACTCGATGGATGGCCCACCTCGGCATCGAAGCCCTCGCCAATCCGCTCCTTCTCGCCAAACGCCCGCTCGGTCGGGCCATCCTCGCCTCCAGCTACGACCGGCGTGGGGGCAACCACGATTGGAGCAACTACGTGCGGCGCGAAGGGAAGGCGGCGGTGATGATGGAGGCGGACGGCCCCGGCTGCATCACCCGAATCTGGACCGCAGACCCTCAGAAGGGCACGATCCGCTTCTATTTCGACCACGCCGAGAAACCGGGGATCGAGATGCCCTTTGCGAAGCTCTTCGACTATCTGCCGCTTTCGGCGGGGATCGGCGGGGAAAGCAAGGAGAATTACGCCCGCTCCAAGGCCGAGCGGGTACCAATGGGCCACACCAGCTACTGCCCGCTTCCGTTCGCCAAGCACGTCAAGGTGACGATCGAGCCGGAAGACGACTACCTCTACTATCACGTCAACGCGCACCTCTATCCGCCAGGTGAGGGATTGCCCACCTTTGATCCGGCTTCGTCGTTGAATTCCGAGACGCTCCATGCCGCCACCCAAGCCATTCACGCCTGGGAAATGGGGATTCCACTTGTGGATCTGGGACAGGGCAGCCGCGAGCGCGTAATTGTCCTACCTGGCGAAGAGCATGAAGTCTTGCGCGTCGACGCGCCGGGGGTCATTCGCGGGCTGGGTCTCAAGCTGCCTACGAACCTCAAGCCCCGTGAAAAGTCGCATCTCCTCGAAAACGTGTGGCTCGTTGCCCACTTCGATGACGATGAGGCGCGCGATCCCTCGATTCGGGCCCCGATCGGTCCGTTCTTCCTCGACTACGGACAGGAGCCGGTCGCCCGCACGCTCTTCGTGGGCTGTGCCCGGAACGGAGAGTACTACTGCCTGCTCCCCATGCCGCACCACGAGCGAGCTTCGATGAAGCTCGTGAATCGAGGCATGTTGCCCTTTGAAGCGACGGTTGCGATCGTTCAGGACACCGAGTCGAAACTCGATTCCGATATGCGACGGCTCCGCGCCACCTGGCATATCGAGAGCCCGTTCGGCCCCGACCATCGCGACTACGACGGAGTCGCGTGCCGCCTGCTGAATCTCGACGGCGCGGAGAATGTGGAGTTGCTGTATGTACCGCAGGGCGCCGGGCACTACGTGGGCTGCAGCGTCTCGATCGACCTGAGCGACGCCCCCACCGACCGAGCGGCCGGCGAGGGGGACGAAATGTTCTTCCTCGACGACGATGCCCGGCTGACCCACTACGGAACCGGCTTCGAAGACTTTTGCAACGACGCCTGGGGCATTCGAGGCTACACCGGCCCATTTTCTGGCGACGCGATCGCGGGCGAAACGAACGAGGGTCCCCAAATCGTCGGCTACCGATTCCACGTCGGCGACCCCATCGCCTTCGAACGCAAGGGGCGCTTTACGCTCGAACACGGCACGGGCAACAACTGCTCGGGACTCTATCGAAGCGTGGCCTACTGGTACATGGACGCCTCGCTCATGCGAACGCGAGTCGAGGAAAGACGGTGGCAGAGGCTCCTTAGCGGTGAGAAGGCGGAGTAGGGTCCAACGCCTCTTCAAACCGATCCGTAATCGGCTCGATCGCGAACTTGGTTTCCGCGTACCGGCGCGCGTTTGCGGCGAATTGGGTTCGTGCCGGTTCATCTTCTCGTAACTTCCTCGCCGCGACGACCCAACCCTCGAAGTCGGTCGGCGCCACAACAAGGCCCGAGTTCGCTGAGAGCACCGTTCGGGCAGCGAGGTTCTCTGGCGGCACTGCGACCAACAGGGGCCGGCCGGCACAGTGATAGGAGAGGATCTTCGAAGGGACCGAGAAGGTTCCCGCCGAGGGCTCAAGGAGCGCGACCAGCACATCCGCCGACCCGAGCGTCGACGGCAATTCATCATAGGGTTGGTAGGGAAGAAGCACCAGGTTTTCCAGACCGTTCGCCGCCTTCTGTTCCACCAGCCAATCCGCCCCGATTCCCTGACTGATGACGACGACCCGAACCGAGGTGTCATCACGGAAGGCTTGAGCCAGGCGAACGAGCAGCTCCGGGTTATGCTTCATCCCCATCGCCCCCGAGTAGATAAAGGCGAAACGCTCCGCCAGCCCCTGCTTGGTCGACCAGGCGTTTACCTTCTCAGCAGGGGTCACATCCTCCAGGGGCGCCCAGTTCTCGATGACCCGGATCCGCTCCGAAGCGACCCCCATCCCGCTTAGCAAGCCGAGAAAGTCTTCCGAGATCGCGACGATCCCATCCGAATCGCGGAGCAAGCGGGCCTCGAGCCGCTCATAGTGACCCCCGATCACCGCCCCCACGACCGGAAGCTTCTTGCGAAGAATCTTGTTCGTCGCGATGCCGGTGAGGTCTTGAAGCCAGTACACGAACCGTGCGTTCACCTCACGGCAACCCTTTTGAAGAGCCGACTGTGGATCGAGCGGCGTGTTGCCCGAGATCACCACCTCAGGTCGCACCTTCCGGAGCCGCTCGACTGCCAACCTCGCGTAGCTCCGCTCCTGCCTCCACCGTTTGACCAGTGAGCCCTTGGCGACGGTTTCGGGAAGGGTCAAGCCGGTGATGGTGAGGCTCAGCGGATCGTCGGGCCGCGGCGCGAGCGGGCCCTTAGGAGTGGTGTCGGAGGCGTTGTAGACGTGAACCACCTCGTGCCCGCGCCGCGCCAACGCGCGGCTGAGTTCGATTTGGAAGGCGTGCCCGGCGTAATCATGGTTTAGAATCTTCATGCCCGGGCTAAGAAAGTATAGGCTCAATGAATATCCTGATCTGTTCCCACTCCTTCAGCCCGAACGTGGGGGGCCTCGAGACGGTCGGGAAGCTCTTGGCGGCCGAGTTCCAGAAGGCTGGGCACGAAGTCCGGGTTTGTACCCGCACGCCTCCAGGGTCTCAGGCGGACGATTTAGGGTTGGTCGTCGCCCGTAATCCCTCCAAGGCCGAGTTCCGGGAACAGGCGGATTGGGCCGAGATCGTGCTCCAGAACAACATCAGCCTGCCGTGGGCGATACCCCTGATCCGATGGCGCGTTCCGTGGGTTTGCGGTAACCACGATTGGCCGCGTTCCGACCGGGGAAAGCTCGACCTGCGCGGGCACTTGAAGCTTCGGATCGCCCAGCTCGCGTCGGCCCAAACCGCGGTGAGCCGGGCGCTCGCCGGCCAGCTTCGCGGCAAGCCGATCATCGTCGGTAACCCGTACGACGACACGTTCTTTCGAGTGCTGCCCGACGCCCAGCGCGACCGCGACCTCTTTTTTCTAGGCAGGCTGTTCGACGGAAAGGGAGTGGATACGCTGCTTCGGGCCGTGAAGGCGCTCAAAGCCGAGCGGCCGTCGATCACCCTCACCATCGTCGGCCGCGGACCCGAGGCGGAGGAACTCAAGGCGCTCACCGCGCAGTTAGGGCTTGAGGAGAACGTGACTTTCAGGGGCGCCCTATTCGGCGGCGAGCTCATTCAGGAGATGAACCGGCATACGCTGTGCGTGGTGCCGTCGCGGTTGCGCGAGTCGTTCGGGATCGTGGCACTGGAGGCGATGGCCTGCGGGATGGTGGCGATCGGGTCCGATCTCGGCGGCGTACCGGAGGCGATCGGCGAGGGCGGTCCCGTCTTTCCCGTCGACGACGTGTCGGCCCTGACCGGGATCATCCGTGAGCTGCTCGACTCGACGGCCGCGCTCGACTCCCAACGAGAGCGGCAGAAGCGGCATCTGGCGCAGTTCACGGCGGCCAAGATAGCGGCCAATTACCTGGAGATCTTTCGGAAAGTGTTGGAGCGTTAGACCAGCTTCCTGAACTCGTGCTTGCCGACCCGCAGCGTCTTGCCGCGCAGTTCCTCGACCGCGAATCGAACCGCCGGATCGGAGGCCTTCGCCGTGTCCAGCGAGACCGCGCCGGCCTGCATGAGGCGCTTGGCGTCTCCGTTGCTCTTAGCGAGCCCAAGCGTAACGATGAGCCCGGGCAGGCTCACCGCGCCATCGATGACGACCTCGGCCGGGATCGCCGCTTCCGCGGCATCGACTGGTTGCTCTCGCCGGCTGAACGTCGCCACGAAGTAGTCGTCGGCAGCTTTCGCGGCCTCTGGGCCGTGGTAAAGCTCGACAATCTCCCGCGCCAACCGCCGCTTGGCGTCGCGGGGGTTTCCGGTTTCCTTGAGCAGGGCCCGCACCTCGTTCATCGGCACGTCGGTCGCCAGCTCGAAGTAGTTCTCGAGGAGGTCGTCAGGAATCGACATCGTCTTGCCGTACATGTCGTTCGGCTCGTCCTTCACGCCGATGTAGTTGCCGAGCGACTGGCTCATCTTCTCCTTGCCGTCGGTGCCGACGAGCAGCGGGCTCAGCACCACCACCTGGGGCGACATGCCGTACTGCTCCATGAGGGTGCGGCCGACCAAATTGTTGAACTTCTGGTCGTTGCCGCCGAGTTCGATGTCGGCTTCGATCGCCACCGAGTCGTACCCCTGGCACAAGGGGTAGAGGATCTCATGCATGGAGATGGGACGCTGCTCGGAGAGGCGCTTCGTGAAGTCGTCCCGCTCGAGGATTCTGGCGACGGTGTAGCGGCTGGCAAGACGGATGACTTCGTCAAACTTCATCGTGCCCAACCAGTCGTCGTTGAACCGGATTTCGGTCTTCTCGACATCGAGGATCGTGCCAATTTGGCCCAGCACGGAGTCCACATTGGCCTGGACCTCCTCCCGGCTAAGCTGGGGTCGGGTTTTGCTCTTGCCGCTGGGATCGCCGATCATCGAGGTGAAGTCCCCGACGATGAGCACCGCCTGGTGGCCAAGTCGCTGGAAGTCGCGTAGTTTGCGCAGGACCACCGCCCAGCCAAGAGTGACGCTCTTGGCGGTGGGGTCTACGCCGAGCTTGACCCGAAGCGGCCGGCCGAGGGCGAGCTTGGCGCGCAGGTCGGCCTCCGAGATGATCTCGGTGGTTCCCCGGCGCAGCAGCGCCACTTGCTCGTCGATGGTCATTCGGAGATTATGGGAGATGGGCCTGGTTCAAATTGAAACGGTCCGCTCGACTCCTGAGCCGAGCGGACCGTGGGTGGAGAGGTTTTTGCGGGTTACTTGCGGAGTCTGCGCCGGGCTACGAGTCCCGCTATGCCCAGGCCGAGGAATGCCATCGTCGCCGGCTCAGGAGCTGCAGTTCCCTGAATGTCGATCGCGGCGTACAACGGGTTCGTTTGGCCCTCGACGCTCGCCAAGGTCTGCCACGTCGTGACCCCGTTGTAGTATCCGCCCGGATTCAGTAGGCCGGTTCCGAACGAGGCGCCCGCTGAGTTGGTCGAGGTGAAGATCGTGTACGTCTGGAGGTAGGTGCCATAATCGCCGATCGGAGTCAGGCCAACCCAGTAGTGGCCGGCGGCAAGGTTCATGTTGACGTTCGCCTGAACCCTATACTCGTTCGCGCCGACAAGCGTCCAAGTAACGTTTACGACCTGGTCGACTGAAGGGTCATTGGACCCCGTCGGGAGGGACGCCGAGCCAGCAAAGATGGTGAGATCCGCAGTGGTCGTCAGGTTCATCGTCCCGCCGGCCTGAAGCGTTGCAAGCGTGGAGATCGAGGTGACGTTCCAGCCGCCCGATCCTACGATGACGTCGCTCGCCTGCCACGCGGTCGCCGAGGGCAGATCGCCAAACACTTGGTCCGGGCCGCCGTCGAAGCTGCTGCCCACGCCAACCTGCTGGTTCCACAAATCAGTAGCGAAGGACGGCGCGGCTGCGATGCCGAGTGCTGCCAGCGCGAGAATCCTCTTTGTCATTTTCCTCTCCAATTTAAAACTGCACGACGCACCAACGGTGCATGCAGCTTCTATTCTATCAAACTTCCTAACA
>DATGIR010000331.1:0-7055 GCA_035295605.1 Fimbriimonadaceae bacterium
GTCGGAACAGCCACGGGAAGCAGCCATCCCACCACAGCCAACCGTTCGGGGTGTGGTTCGGAGTGTAGTTCGTCCACGGATCGACCAAGTAGTTCGAGAACGGAGCAACGTTTCCGGCTCCGGTCGTGGTCGGCGTGCCAAGCTTGCGGAACTTAGCGTGGCCGTCGCCATACGCCCAGTTCTGGCCGTTCGGGAAGCCCCAATAGGTCGTCAGCGGTCCGTAGAGGTTTCCGTTTGAGCCGTTGCCCGATCCGCCGCACGGCTGATAGGAGCAGGGGAGTTTAGGAGTCGCGCAGAAGAGCTCGGGATCGCCCATCGCCCAACCGTTGTTGGCGGCGTTACCCCAGCCCGCCCACCAGACCACGATCTGGGCCGGAGCCTGGATGGCAGTCGAGTTGTACGAGTTCAACAGGCCGTTGAACGTGTACGTGTACTTGGATTCGGCATCCGGGCCGTTGGCCGGGTAGGTTGCCGTGCTGAGCGGGTTCACATCGACCGCGCCCACCGGGGAGAGCATCAACGCGTAATTCTTGACATAGGGTTGCACCGTGTAGTGAGCCAGGCCGTAGGAGCCCTGAGCACGAGCGTCGTTGGTGAGAGTCCAGGTCGGCGGGAGCAGGAGCCGGAGTCCGTACATCCACTGACCGGAGGCCGTGGCCTGACCCGCTTCAAGCGGATATAGGTCGTCGGCGTCGTTCAGATACATCTGAGCGGCGAGGTCAATCTGCTTGTTATTAGATAGGTCTGCAGCCTTCTTGGCTTGCACTTTTGCCTGAGCAAAGACCGGGAAAAGAATTGCGGCGAGAATCGCGATAATTGCAATTACTACAAGAAGTTCGATAAGGGTAAATGCGGATTTCCTAGGCATAATGGGCTTTAGTATTCTCTAAGAACCTAATATCATCACAGTCCGCTTCTCAGCTGTCAACTGAATCGTGTCCATGAAAACTCATACAACCTCTCGATTGATCAGGGCATTTTCAATCCAGAGAGTGCTCTCGGGCGCGGAGGTGGTTAGGACCCCGAAGAACCGGTTGACCGCGAGAAGGTTCCATTCCAGTATCGAGCTACTCCGGGTGGGGCCCGATCAGAAGTATTCGCCAAGGCCGCATATCTTGCCAGTCCTCTTCTCCATCGTCAATCCACGGGCGTCCTCAAAAACTCATACAGGCGGAGCGGGCCAAAAAACGAACATTGGATCATTAGGGGAGTAGCAACCCTAGTAGAGCAAGAACATGATCAATTTCAAGAAATTCGCGTTATCGGGCCTTTTGACCGCGGCAATCGCCGCACCGATGGTTAGCCAAGCCCAAACGGTCAACCATTGGGTGGACCGACAGCTGGACAAGGGAAGATCCCATCAACAACAGGATAAGAACAATTGGCGAAACCTGGGATACGCCGGCGCCGGTGTTGCGGGCGTCGGGCTTTTGACCCACCATCCAGCCCTGGTTGCCATTGGCATCACCGGGGGGTTATATTCGGCCTATCGATACGAGCAAGACCGAAAGAGCCAGAATTCGGACGACCGCAGGCGGCATGCGTATTTCAGCCAGAAGACGCGAATGATCGACGGCCACCGATATCACCGGGTCCTTGTGACGCGGCAGGGTCATCAGTATTACGCGTACAAGCGCGGCTAGAGCCTCAACGACCGGACGAGTTTGAAAAGGGTCCCGGGCCTCCTGGGACCCTCGTTAACACCGCGCTTTTGCCGGGCGTAGGAGGAAGCATGGAACGACCGCTCAGCTTCCGCCAGTTCGCGGCGTATGTCGCCCTTCTGGGCCTGATCCTCGCCGGCGCTTCCGCCCCAAGCAACGCTCACGGGCAAAGTATCCAGAAGTGGATCGATCGCCAGAAGCACAAGAACGACTGGCGAAACCTCGGGTACGCAGGCGCCGGGGTGGCCGGGCTCGGCCTTCTGACGCACAGCCCGCTGCTTGTGGGGGTCGGCGTTGCCGGCGGTCTCTACTCGGCCTATCGCTACGAAGAGGACCGTAAGAGCCAGAGCAAGATGGCGCGCCGCCGCTACGCCCTCTTTCACAAGAAGGAAATCTGGGAGCACGGCCACCGCTACAAGAGGGTGACCGTGATGCGCAACGGGCACAAATACTACGCGTTCAAGCGGGCCTAGAGAGAGGCTCGTGTTGGAAGAGCGACGGGGCTTGGCGCCGGTACGTGCCACCCCGGAGGCTCATGTCGCTCACAGGAGGAGCACTCAAATGAAAGCTGGAAAGGAACTTTTGATCATCGCTGCTAAGCTTGCGTTCGTTGGTGCGCTTGCGCTTCCCGCAACGATGGCGTTCGCGCAGAACCGCGATCACCAAGATCGCAACCACCAAGATCGTAACCACCAAGATCGTAACCACCAAGATCGCGACCAACGTCACGACGGGGATCGTCGAGACTGGGACCGGGGTCGAGATCATAGCGACCGCGACCGCAATTGGGATCAGCGACATCGCTGGCGTCCAAATGCCCGCGTCGTGGACTATCCCGACTACTCGGCGTGGCACATTCAGGGCGGCTTATATCCGGTCGATCGGCTTGACGACGATCGCCGCAGTTCCACGAGTTGGCGCCGGCAGCGCTCCGCCTTTTTCGCCCACGCCTCGATCAACCTAGGCGGGCACTCCTATGCTAGGGTCCTCGTCGACAAGGGTGGTCGGCAGTACTACTCGTTTCGCTTCAGCGGCGGCTAACCCGGCCGTACCGAGCAACTTGAAACAAGCGCGGCGTGCCATGGATGGCGCGCCGCTCGTGCTCACGACTTCTTCCGAGTGAAGATGGCGAGCGTCCCCAACTTCTCGTATCCCACCTTGGGATAGAGCATGGCCCCGCTGTGGCTGGCCAGCAACACGGCCGATGTTTGACCGCTGGCGCGATCGTCGAGGAGCATGCGCGACATCAGTGCCTTCCCGATCCCTTGTCGGCGATAGTCGGCTTTGACGAACATGTTCGAGCACCATCCCGAGTCGCCGCAGCGAATGCTCCGGACCCAGCCGACGGCAGTCTCGCCGTCGCAGGCGATGTACTGGCGAAGCCGTGAATTGGGATCGGCCAGATCCTGAGGTCGGACCTGCCAGCTCCCGGCCGCCTCCTTGAGCTTCTCGGCGTCCGCCATCTCGACGACACGCTTGGTTGAATAGGAGCACTTGAATTCAGGTATTTGATTAAGTGAGTGATCGAAGAGCGTTTCCACGCCGTGAAAGCGGTAACCAATGGCTTTGAACTCGATCTTTACGTGCTCGTGCGTCTCGTCGCCTTCGAGGAAGACACAGACCGCGTACCGTTGCCGGCGGTTGGCTTGGATAACCCTTTCGGCCTCTTCCGCGGGTGTCCGATAGACCAACCACTCCTCGTTCCGGTATTCGGGTCGCTTCCTGGGCGCATCCCTCATCACCCAAAGTGGCGCGACGCGTTCGAAGAGGTAGGGGTGGGTGAAGCCACGGGTGAATGTGAATCCCTGACCGAAAACCTCGATCGCCTCCTCGATCCGCACGCGGTGACTCTACCGTGGAAGGAGCGTCAGGATCGCGCGTCCCAAATCGCCCTGGCCGCAAGCTCGCAGGCGTTGCCGAAGTTCCCCGGCGAGGAGGTGCACATCACCGTCTGCGCGAACGACCAGCCCCAAAGTCGCTCGATCGGATCGCCGAGTCGGGCCGCAAAGCGCTCCAAGCGAGCCCGCATCCCGTCGGTGCCCGGCGTCCTGCCGATCGGGTTCCGCATGAATCCGACCACCTCGAAGCTTGGATCGCCGGTCAGCCCCTTCGGGTCGATTGCAACCCAGGAATCACCGTCGCGCAAGATGTTGCCGTGGTGGAAGTCGCCATGCAGCAATGCCGGCGGCCCGGGATACTCGGGAAGCTCGCGATAGACGTGAATCGCATCGCGAACAAGCGGGGTCATCGGCATCTCGAACAGCTCTTGAAACCACCGTTCCAAGGGTATTGCCTCCACCACCGGCGCCTTTCGCAGGCGAAGAATCAGCGACGCGCACACGTCTGCTTGCTCGAGATCGGTCAGGCCGGAGGCGTCGAGCGTGGATCCCGGTCGAAGTCGGGGCATGAGCATCCCGCCCGAGTCCGGATCATGGCGGAGGAGTTCAACCCCGCCGTGGCCGCTGAAGGCCTCGACCGTTTTCCAGGAGGTTGCTTCCTCGGCGCTAGGGAACGGCACCTTCAGCACCAGCCCATGGCCGGCATCCAAGACGAGTGAGCAGTTCGCCCCCGGCAGGGACTCGCCAAGTTCGAGCTCCCACGAACCGGCCAGCCGGGCCGCGGTCACCTCGATCTCTGGGGGCATGGAAGCCACCGCGTGAGCATACGCCGCGTATAAGCTACTGTAGTGGCTGCGAAAGAACTCGAAGGCGTCGTCGCCGCGTGGCGCGCGCTTCCTCCCGGTAGCCGGGCGGTGCTAGCGACCGTCATTGCCACGACCGGTTCCACCTACCGCAAAGCCGGCGCCCGCATGCTGGTCACGGAAGCGGGCTGGGCGGCGGGCTCGGTCAGCGGCGGCTGCCTTGAAGGCGATGTTCTCACCACTGCCTGGGAGCGGACCTCGAACGGGCCTACCGTCGTAACCTACGACTCGACCGCGGACGACGACATCGTGTGGGGCTTCGGCCTCGGTTGTCAGGGTTCGGTGACCGTCATGTTCGAGCGCCTGGACGCCTCCGGCGGGCCGTTGCCACACTTGGCCAGGAGTATCGAAGCGCGCGAATCCCTCGTCATCGCCACCGTTGTCGCCGGCCCGGAACTGGGTCGCCGCTGGTTTGTCGGCTCCGAAACGCGCCCCGAAACCGCGGCCGAGCGCCGTGCTCTCAAAGTCTTGGGTTCCGGTGAATGCCGCATCGAAGAAATCGATGGTCAACCAACATTGGTCGAAAGCATCTGCCCGCCGCTCGCGCTCACCGTGTACGGCGCCGGGCACGACGCCATACCGCTGGTGGAAGCCGCCAAAGCACTCGGCTGGTGTGTAACCGTCATCGATCATCGCAAAACGTTTGCGGTTCCCAGCCGCTTCCCGAGTGCGGATCGAGTCCTCGTCGCGCCGCCCGAAAGCGTAGGCGCAAACGGGATTCCCGAGCCCGGGAGCGCGGTGGTGGTGATGACCCACAACTACTTGAACGACCGCACCATACTTGGCCGCGTCCTCTCGATGCCCCTCCGCTACGTTGGCCAACTCGGTCCCCGGATCCGAACCGACCGCATGATCACCGAACTTGCCGCGGAGGGGATCGATCACACGGCGGACCAGTTGGACAAGCTGCACGCACCCATCGGTCTCGATCTGGGCGGTTCCACGCCGGAAGAGGTGGCACTCTCAATCGTCTCCGAAATCCAGACGGTGCTCAGTGGAAAGCAGGCGCTCGCGCTCCGTGATCGGCCAGGGCCGCTTCACGCCCCCGCCCCGCCCTCCGCGCTCGGGAGGTCGAGCGAGCCAATCACATGCCCGGCTTCGCGGTGATCGTTCTGGCCGCCGGCGGCTCGAGCCGTCTGGGCAGGCCCAAGCAGCTCGTCGAGTTTCAGGGAGAGGCTCTCCTCCGCCGCGCGGCTCGAACCGCGGTCGAATCGGGCGCGGATCAGGTGATCGTCGTGCTTGGGGCAGGGAGCATCCGGGTCGCCCAGGCGCTGCAGGGGCTGAATGTCGAGACGGTCGAGAACCTCGGCTGGCGCGAGGGGCTCAGCTCATCCGTGCGCGCCGGCATAACGGCGGTCCGCCCCAGCGTGGACGTCGCTCTTCTCACCCTCTGCGACATGCCCATGGTCACTCCCGAACTCCTCGGTGAACTTGCCGCATCGGTTGCCGAGGAACTTCCGGTGGCGACCTGCGAGTACGCCGGACACGACGGTCCTCCCGCCGCGTTTCACCGTTCGCGATGGGACGCGCTTTGCGGGGTGGACGGCGATCGCGGCGCCCGCTCGGTCGTCGAGGCCGCAGACCGAATCGCCCGCCTCCCGTTCCCGGGAGGCGAATGGGATGTCGATAGCCCGGAAGATGTGGCCCGGCTCACTGAGCTCGAAGCTACTTCTTAGCCGCCAGCAAATCGCGGATTTCGGTAAGCAGCGCCACGTCGGCGGGGGGCGCCGCAGGCGCCGCCTCTTCCTTCTTCCGCGCCTTGTTGGCCGTCCGCACGATGAGAAACACCACGAACGCCACAAGCAGGAAGTCAATCACCGAGTTAACGAATCGGCCGTAGTTGAAGGTCACCGCGTGGAGTTTCTGGGCGGCATCGATCGTGGGATAGGGCCCGGCTGAGTCGCCATCCCTGAGAACCACGAAGAGGCTGTCCAAGTCGGCCTTGCCAAACATCCCGATGATCGGGGAGATAACGTCCTTGACGAACGAGTTCACGATCGCCGTGAACGCGGCGCCGATGATGATGCCGACGGCCAAGTCAAGCACGTTGCCCTTCGCAATAAAGTCGCGGAATTCCTTAAACATCGTGCTGACAGGATATCGCACGTCAACGAAGCCCTAGGAGTCAAGGTCCCTGGAAGGGTGAACATCGACCGCGAAGGTTCGTCAATCAACTTGCGCGGCATCGATTTGACCGTCATCCATCGTAAAGACCATCAGCGATTGCGCAAACTAGCGGACAATAGGGAAGAGAGAGAACGATGAGCGAGCTTCTTAGTCGACGACAGATCATGAAGGGCAGCGGAATGATTGCCGTTGGCCTTGTTGCCCCCCGATGGCTTTCAACGATTGCGCAGGCCGACGTGCTACGCATAGCCAAGGGCGGGAAGCCTGCTTCCGATACGGTCCTGGTGGTCTGCCAGCTTTCGGGCGGTAATGACGGGCTCAACACCGTCATCCCCTTCTCGGACAAGCAGTACTACCAACTGCGGCCGACCCTCGCCATCCCGGATACCGCCTCGCTCAAGCTGAACGAGCAAATGGCTCTGCACCCGGCGCTCACGAGCCTGCAGACGCTCTACAAGGAAGGGAAGGTCGCGATCATTCAGAACGTCGGCTACCCGCACCCGAACCGCTCTCACTTTGAGAGCATGCGGATTTGGAAGTCGGCGAGCCCCGAGAACACGCTCCGT
>DATGIR010000332.1:0-9208 GCA_035295605.1 Fimbriimonadaceae bacterium
TCACGCCAGAGGGGAAGGTGGTTGCCAAGTACGAGGGCAAGTCACCGAACTCGCAGGAATTCGTCGAATTCCTGAAATCGGGCGTCGGTACCGCAGTGGCGTCAAATTAGCTGACGACGCGCTCGGCGCCATCCGGACGACGCACGGGGCGTGGACTACGTAGGTTGTCGGTCGACGATACACGTCGAGACCAGGTCGCCCATCACGTTGACGGTGGTCCGGCAACGGTCGAGCAGCCAGTCCAGCGGCAGGAGAAGCGGGATGTATTCGATGGGCAGACGAACCGCGGAGAACACCGCGATCATCGTCACGAAGCCGGCCTGCGGAATCCCCGCCGCCCCTACCGACGCGATGATCGACATGAGCGCCACCACGATCTGATGGCCTAGCGGCAGATGCATTCCGAGCGCCTGAGAAACGAAAAGCGCCGCCATCGCCTCGTACAGGGCGGTGCCGTCATGGTTGAATGTCCCGCCGACCAGGATTCCGAGGCTGGCAGACTCCTCCCGCACATCCAGCTTCTTCGTCGCGCACTCGTAGGTCACCGGCAACGTAGCCGCCGAACTGGCGGTTGAAAACGCCAGCGCGAACGCGTCGGACGCACCCCGGAAGAACCGCCCCGGCCGAACGGTAGAACTCAACCGCAACCTCACCGCATAGAAGCACGCCATGAGCGCCAGCGCCAGGGCGACCGAGGCGACGAACCAGATCATGTTCAAGAGCGGGGCGATTCCGGTAGCCCCCACGACCCGCGCAATGATCGCCAGCACCGCCAGCGGCACCAGCTCGAAGAGCCAGTGGAGCAGCTTCATCGTCAGGTCCAGCCCCAACTTCACCCACCCGACCAGCGTGCCGATCCGGGCCTCGTGCTCCTCGGCACGAAGCGCCCGCAGGGCCAATCCCAGCGCCACCCCTACCACGATGAGCCCGATTACCTCGTTGTTCGCGAACGGGCTCACGAAGTCCGCCGGAATCTTGCCGAGGAGGTCGGTGACGGGATCGAACGGGCGTTTGTCCAGTGGGCCGCTCGGCGGCGGAAACGCCACGTGGCCTCCAGGCGCGAGCAGATTCACCACGAGCAGCCCGAGGGCGATGGCGACGCAGGTATTGGAGAGCAGGAGCCACGCCAACTTGCCCGCCGACCGGCCGCGGATCTCGGCGGTGAGAAGGGAATGGAGGATGCTGAGGAAGATCAGCGGCGTCGCCAGTAGGCGCAGCAGCTTGAGAACCAGGTCCGCGAACGGCTTGAACGATTCCGCATGCCGTCCCATTGCCGCACCAACGGCAATTCCCAGCGCCGCACCCAGGAGGATGCGCACGAACAGTGGAAGCCGGCGGTAGGCGTCGAGGATGACGATGGTCAAGTATGCGCCCTAGGGGCCGGTAAACTCCCCCCTTCGATGGACTACCGGCGAACCTATATCCGCGACCTATTCGCCATGGCGCCGGGAACCGAGACGGCCGCCTACGGGTGGGTCAAAACGCGCCGGGACAGCAAGGGCATCGTCTTCATCCAGCTCAACGACGGCTCCTGTTTTCAAGACCTTCAGGTCGTCGTCGAAGCCGGCGCGGTCGCCGAAAGCGATCTCGCCCACGTATCGACGGGGGCTTGCGTGCGCTTCGACGGCTCGATCGTGGAATCGCCCGCCAGCGGCCAGGCCATCGAGCTGAAAGCCACCGGCCTCGAGGTCTACGGCGATGCCGACCCCAGCACTTATCCCCTTCAAAAGAAGGGCGCGACGATGGAGTTTCTTCGGGAGATCGGACACCTCCGGGGCCGCGGCAATACGTTTGGGGCCGTCTTCCGAGTTCGCAGCGCCGCTGCGCGCGCCGTCCACCGCTTCTTCATGGAGCGGGGATTCCACTACATCCACACCCCGATCATCACCGCCAGCGACGCCGAGGGCGCGGGCGCAATGTTCGCGGTGACCACGCTCCTGGAGGTCAACGAGCCGCTCGAGGCCGGCCACGGCGACGAGCGCCACTTCGCCTACCGGCTCAAATCGATGACCCCGAAGGACGACTTCTTCGCGAAGCCGGCGTTCCTCACCGTCTCGGGCCAGCTCGAAGCGGAGACCCTCGCCCTGGGCCTCACCAACGTGTACACGTTCGGACCAACGTTTCGGGCCGAAAACTCCTCGACCAGCCGCCACCTGGCCGAGTTCTGGATGATCGAGCCGGAGATGGCGTTCTGCGATCTCGACGGGAACATGAATCTGGCCGAGGAGTTCCTGAAAGAGGTCATCGGCAGCGTGCTGGAGCATTGCGGCGCCGACCTTACGTTTTTCAACCAGCGGATCGAGCCGGAGCTCCTCGCGACCCTCGACCACGTGGTCGAATCGCCGTTCGAGCGAATGAGCTACACCGAGGCGGTCAAGCTACTCGAGGGTTCCGGCGAAGCGTTCGAGTACCCGGTGTCCTGGGGTTCCGATCTGCAGAGCGAGCACGAGCGTTGGCTCACCGAGGTGAAAGTCAAGCGCCCGGTGATCGTCACCGACTACCCGAGAGAGATCAAGGCGTTTTACATGCGGATGAACGACGACGGAAAGACGGTCCGAGCGATGGACGTGCTCGCGCCGCGAATCGGGGAGATCATCGGCGGTTCTCAGCGTGAGGAACGGCTAGACGCTTTGACCGCACGAATCAAGGCGAGCGGACTTCCCCTCGAGCCCTACTGGTGGTATCTCGACCTGCGCAGGTACGGCTCGGCGCCCCACTCGGGATTCGGTCTCGGATTCGAGCGTCTTATCATGTACATGACGGGCATGAAAAACATTCGCGATGTCATCCCGTTCCATCGCACGCCCGGAAGCGCGGAATTCTAGTGAAGGCACCGTCCTTGCCGCCCGAGTCGCCCCCAGAGCCTGAAAGACAACCCGAGCCGGTTCGTGTGTCTAGTTCGCGCCCCAGCCTCTTTGAGCGGCTCGGGCTTCGCCCCGATCTCGATCCGCGCGTGCTTTCGGATATCAAAACGCAGCGCAAGTCGATCATCGCCGGCCTCCTCTGCACCGCCGGCGCCTCGGTGCTCTATACCGCCACGATTGGACTCAGCAAAGTCGTTCTGAACGCGATCAGCGATCTCAAGGCTGCGAAAGATCTAGATGCGGCGGCACGGGCAGTGGCCGTGGATCATTCGGTGAACCTGCTGTACGCATGCGCGCTTGGCACCGTCGCCATCTTCGGCGTGCGCTACTTCCTGGTTCGGGGACAGCTATACATGCTCGCCAAGGCGTCCAACCGGCTGGCGGCCGAACTCCGTATCCGCCTCCTGTCGAAGCTGCTTCGCTTGCCGGTGAGCTACTTCAACGACCGGCGATCCGGTGCGATCCAAAGCGTTCTCAGCAACGACGTCAACGTCTATCAGAGCGCGATCGGCGTTATCCGGGACTCCATCGACGCGCCGATCAAGGCGATCGGGGCCTTCGTCGTTGTCCTGTTCCTCCAGCCGCTCGTCGCGCTGTGCGCGATGCCGCTCATCTATGTGATGAGCCGGGTCATCAACCTGAACTCGAAGCGGATGCGAGCCGCTCAGGCTCAGGTTCAGGACGACCTGGCCGATCTCTCCGCAACCACCAACGAGGTCCTTCAGGGAACGCGGGTTGTGAAGGCTTTCGGGGTCGAGGCGCGAACCGAGGCTGAATACGGCAGGCTCATCGAGACCTCATTCAAGAGCCAGATGCGGGCGGCAAACCAATTTGCCAAGCTCCGGCCGATGGTCGATTTGCTTGGCGCGTTCGCGCTGGCCGTCATGCTCATCGGCGCCACTTACCTGGTTCAGCACGGGAAGCTCGACGTCGGGACCATCGCCGCGCTGGCATTCGCCTCCGACGTCATCAACCAGGGCTTCCGCGGACTTGCCGGGATGCGGAACACCGTCGCCCAGGTGGAGGCGGCTGCTAAGCGCATTTATCGCGAGGTTCTGGATATCCCGGAGGGTGAGCCGTCAGCCCTGGCAGGGACCCGACGCATCGAGTCGCCGAAGGGGCGCATCGAGTTCTCTAAGGTCAGCTTCGCCTACCCGGACGGCACGGAGGCGCTCAAGGAGGTCTCGTTCACCGTCGAACCCGACACCAGCCTCGCCATTGTCGGCCCCAGCGGCGCCGGCAAGAGCACGATCGCCGACCTAATTCTCCGCTTCTACGAACCCACGAGCGGCCAGATTCTGCTCGACGGCGTGAACATCGCCGAGCTCGATCCCGCGTTCCTGCGCTCGCTCATCGGTGTGGTGCCCCAGCACACCTTCCTCTTCGCCGGCTCCATCGAAGAAAATGTGCGAATCGGCCGGCCGGAGGCGACCGGCGCCGAGCTCTATGAAGCCTTGAACGCCGCCCACGCCACCGAGTTCGTGGCGGAGATGGCCGGCCGTACCACCAGCGAGCTCGGTGAGCGCGGCATCCGGCTCAGCGGCGGTCAGATGCAGCGGGTGGCCATTGCACGCGCCCTAGTGCGCAAGCCCACGGTGCTCCTGCTCGACGAAGCGACGTCCGCCCTCGACGCTTCGAGCGAACAAGCGGTAACCGAGGCGCTCGACGAAATCATGAAGCAGCGGACGACGGTGATGATCGCCCACCGCCTCACTACCGCCGCCCGAGCGAACCGAATTCTGTATCTGCGGGCCGGCAGAGTGATCGAGGAGGGCAGCCACACCGAGCTCATGCGACGGGATGGCGAGTATGCCGCGCTGTTCCGGCTCTTCAGCGGCGGCGTTCTGGAAGGCGGCGGGTTTGGCTGATCCCGTCCTCTCCGCGACCGGACTCTCCTGCGGGCACGCCGGCCATGCCGTTCTGTCCGGCATCGACTTAGACCTGGCTCCCGGCACGATCACCGCCCTGATCGGCCCCAACGGCGCCGGAAAGTCCACGCTCCTGAAGACGATCTGTGCATCCCTCCCACCTATTCAGGGATCGCTTTCACTTCTGGGCAAGCCGCTGGAGAGCTACTCGGCGAGGGAACTGGCGCGCCACATCGCGTATGTTCCGCAGGAGGAGGAACCCCAATACGCGTTCACCGTGCGGGAGGCGGTGATCATGGGCAGGTTGCCGCACGCGGACGGCCTGTTCGATTCGGCGGAAGACCTGGAAGCGGCACGGAACGCGATGACCCAGGCAGGTTGCCTCGAGCTGGAGGAACGGAGCGTGCTCGAACTGAGCGGCGGAGAGCTCCAACGGGTCCTCGTTGCTCGGGCGCTCGCCCAAAGCCCGACCCTGCTCTTGCTCGATGAGCCGACGTCACACCTCGACGTGCATCATGGGCTCGACCTCGTCCGAGTCCTTCGCGAACTTGCGGGACGCGGACTCACGATCCTCGTCGCGATCCACGACCTCAACCTGGTTTCCCGGTTCGCGGATGTGGCAGTGCTGCTCGGCGAGGGAGGGATCCAGGCAAAGTCGAGCGCCGGAGACGTCATGAAGAGCACGGCGCTCGATCGAATCTTCGGCGTTCGCTTTAAGCGGCTGGATTTGGAAGAGGGGCTGGTGCTCGTGCCCCTCGAAGCCTAGCCTACTTCCGATCCACGTACCAGCTCGAGTCGGTGCTGGTGGCGCTCGGCTTGGGCTTGTACTGCTCCTGGTGTCGAGCCATCATGAGCGAACCGTTCCTATTGGGATCGGACGGAGTCTTGAGCATGGGTCCGCCCGGCTTGCTCTGGCCGGTTTTGGCCTTATCCATCGCGGTGTCCATCGCCTGCTGCATATCACTCCGCTTCTCCATCGGCCTCGGCTCCGGCTGCTGCTCCTGAGCGGCCTTCATCTGCTCTTCCTGACTCTTCGGATGGCTTTGCAGGTTCACGGCGAATGCCAGTGCGACTCCGACGCTGACGATCGTCAGCAAAATGACCGGCGCTTTCTTCTTAACCACGTGCGAATACCTCTTGTCCGGGTGATAATGGCCCGGGCGCTATGAATGGAATGGTAGCAGGATCGGGGCCGAACGAGGCTTTTCCGTGAAGAAATCGATCGCGATCGACGCGCGCCTGGTGGGCGGCACCTCGACCGGAGACAGCACCTATTGGACCGGATTGCTTCATGGCTTCGCCAAACTCGCCTCAGAAGATTCCCTGCTATTCATTTCCAACACCGCGAAGCCGTCAGGAATTCCCTGGAAGTCAAATTGGCGCTGGCTGACGGCGCCGGCCCGCTCAGGCAGGTGGTGGAGCTTGGTCACGTTTCCCCTCGCCGCGCGAAGGGCCGGGGCAGGAGCAATTCATGTTCAGTACAATCTGAGCCCCCTGGCTCGAAGAGGGATCACGACGATCCATGACGTCTCATTCTTCATCGGGCCGCAGTGGTTTGGCGCCAAAGACCGGCTGCTGCTTCAGCGTTTCGTTCCCGCCTCGGCGCGTCGGAGCACGCGAGTCATCGCCGTCTCCGAAACCTGTCGACGCGAAATAGAGCAATACATCCCGGCCGCCAAGGGGAAGACCGTCGTCACGCCTGAGGCGGCAGCTCCCTGGGTCCAGCCGATGGATCCGGCCCAGGCCAAGGCTCACATCGCCGGGCTCGCAGGAACGGACGAGCCCTACCTGTTCACCCTGGGCACTTCTTGGGCGCGCAAGAACCAGAGGCTTGCCGAGCAAGCGGTCAACCTGGCGGCCTCGGCACCAAAGCTGTACGTCGGCGGCAAGCCGTCGGCCGGCGACTCGGATTCTGCCCGTGTCCGGCGCCTCGGCTACGTCAACCAGGGCGATCTCTCCGCTCTCTATTCCGCGGCCGAAGCGTTCATCCTTCCCAGCCTTCATGAGGGGTTTGGGCTCACCCTTCTCGAGGCATTCGCTTGCGGCTGCCCCGTCCTGTGTGGAACGGGGGGCGCCCTCCCCGAAGTCGCTGGCGACGCCGCGACGATTGTGCCGTCCTACGAACCCGAGGCCTGGGCGAAGGCTCTCGAGTCGATGCTATCGAGTAACCTTGACGCGCTTCGGGCGCGGGGCCGGAAGCGCGCTGCCGAGTTCTCTTGGGCGACGACGGCGAGCCTGACGCGCCAAGTTTACGAAGCGGTGGTGAACGCATAGACCCGAAGCTCCTCGAAATCCTCGCATGCCCACTCGACGCGGAGCGGCCGCCGCTGGAGCTCCGAGGAGAGCTGCTGGTTTGCACGAAGTGCGGGAGCGGCTTCCGGATCGTCGACGGCATCCCCGATCTTCTGCCCGAGCACGCCATCGCCCCGGAAACCGTGCGCAAGGAGACGAATGGCTGAGTCTAATCTGAAGATCCTGGTCCTCCACGGACCGAACCTCAACTTGGTCGGCTTCCGCGAGCCGGAGCTGTACGGCAAGAAGTCGCTCGAGGAGATCGATGACGAACTGCGGGCCGAAGCCGAACGGCTTGGCGCCGAGGTCCGGATCCTTCAGTCCAACAGCGAGGGCGTTCTCATCGACACGATTCAAGAGCACCGCCGCTGGGCGAACGGGATCATCGTCAACCCGGGCGGGCTAACCCACTACTCCATTGCGTTGCGGGACGCGCTCACCTCAGTTCGATTGCCGGTCGTCGAGGTGCACATCTCCAACGTTCACGCGCGTGAAGAGTTCCGGCGCCAGTCGGTGATCTCGCCGATCACGGTTGGGCAAATCGTTGGTCTGGGCGGATTCGGCTACCTGCTCGCCCTTCAGGCCCTGGTGAACCTGCAACACGAAATCATATGAGCGAATCCAACTTACAGCGCCTTCAGGCGGCCATGCGGCGCGCGTCGGTCCCCGCGATCCTGATTTCCGACATCGCTAACGCGCGCTGGGTCAGCGGCTTTACGGGCTCGTCGGCGGTCGTTCTCGTCACCCCGGATTCCGCCCGGCTTCTTACCGACAGCCGGTACACCCTGCAGGTCGGCGAAGAGGTGAAGGTCATGCCGAGCTTCTCGTTCGCCAACCCAACCACCCAGGTCGAGTTTATCGCCACCCACGCGGGGGAGATGCACATCGGCAAGCTTGCGTTCGAGGCCGGATCCGTCACCTACGACACATGGCAAAAGTGGTCGGAAAAGCTTGCCGGGGTCGAGCTCTATCCAGCCCCGGACGTAATCGGCCCGCTCAGGATGGTCAAATCCGCCGAAGAGATCGGGGCAATTCGGGACGCCTGCCGGTTGGCCGACTCCGCGTTCCAGCACGTTCGCAGGATGCTCCAGCCCGGAGTCACCGAGTACGACATCGCGCTCGAGCTCGAGTTCTACTTCCGGCGCAACGGCGCCGAACTGGCGTTCCCGCCAATCGTCGTCAGCGGGGATCGGAGCGCGCGTCCTCACGGCCACCCCTCCGAAAAGAAGCTCGAGTGCGGCGACTTCGTCACGATGGACTTCGGCGCAAAACTGAAAGGTCAGTGCTCCGATATGACCCGGACCGTCGTGATGGGCGACGCGACCGACCGGCACCGTGAGGTTTACGACGCCGTGTTGCGCGCCCAGCTTGCCGCAATCGCGGCGCTGAAGCCGGGCGCGGCGGCTAAGGACGTGGATGCCGCTGCGCGAAACCTGCTGGGAGAAGCCGGCTTGGCGGAATATTTTGGACACGGGCTTGGCCACGGGCTGGGAAGCGTGGTTCATGACCTCGGGCGGCTGGCCCCGACCAGCACCGACACGATTGAAGTCGGTCAGGTTTGGACGATCGAGCCCGGCGTCTACATCCCCGGCTTCGGCGGCGTGCGGATCGAAGACGACGTGGTCGTGACGCCAAACGGGGTCGAAATTCTCAACCACACCCCGAAAGAGCTGCTCCTGCTCCCCGACTGATGGCCGATCGGGTCGTTCTGGACCAGGTGGCCCTCACCCGCCACGGGCCGACGCTCACCCTCCGGCTCGCGGCCGGCCAGTCGCTGGCAGTGGTAGGTCGGGCGAACGCGGGTAAGTCGCGCTTCCTTTCGGTCCTGAGCCGGTCCGAATCCCCACCACGGGGAAGCGTGAGCGTTACCGGCAGCGTGTTCGAGGCGAACGGAGTCGAACCCGGACGCCGCGTCCGGCCCCAGTCGCTCGCGGCTTCGAGCGGACCGGGTTCAAGCGAGCGCGCAGCCCGGGCCCTGAGCGCGGTGGCGCTGTGGAACGCTCGCAAGAGCCCGATGTTCGAGCTTAGCCCTGGTCAACGCCGGGCAGCCACGCTGCTCCGCGCGCTGGTCTCCGAGGCCGAAGTCGTGGTGATCGACGGCTTGCTCGACGAACTCGATCCGTGGACCCAGAGCGACGTGCTGTCCCTACTTCGGGCGCGAATGCGGACCGGCCAGTCCGTTTG
>DATGIR010000333.1:0-3770 GCA_035295605.1 Fimbriimonadaceae bacterium
TCGAGGATCTCTTTCGTGGTGCCGAGCATGCCCGCAAGCCGGCGGAGAACCTCCGGGTGCTGGTTCATGACCATCGGGATCGCGGTCACGACCAGTGCGGGTCGGACACCGGCGAGAAGGTTGCCGGCCCGGTCGTAGATCAGCCCGCGCGGCGCGGGCTCGGGAGCCGTGGAGCGAGTGCTTGCCGACGCCCGCTCCGCGAGCGACGAGCTTAGAACGACTTGGAAGTACCAGAGCCGCAAGAAGATGGCGAGCAAGAACAACCCGCAAACAATTGGGAAGACGAGGACGCCGGTGTCGATCTCAGGCTTTTGTTGGCCGTGGATAACCGACACGGGTCAGCCTCGGTGGACGTGGCAGCGCCGACGGGGCTGACGTCCCTTCACGAAGCGACGGGTGACGGTTTCGGGGCAGTAGTCGGTCGCCAGCTCTCCCGAATCGGCGCAAATCTCCACGTCGACGTACTCCACTTCTCTGGGCTGGGCATGGACGACCGGTCGCGGCGCCGGCCGTTCTGGCGGCGGCGCGTGGCGCAGCGGCTTGGGTTCGGCCAGCGTAGGATCGGGAGGTGGGGCGGGAAGGTGCGACTCCGGATTCGGGTTTGCGCCGTGCCCGGGCCCGGCTACCACCGCGGTCGGATCGCCGCCAGTTACAGGGGGGTTTCTCTGATCCGGGCTGCCGTTTGGGTTGGGGACGTTGATGTCGATCGGAATCTGGGTGTCGTCCTTCGGGAGGGCATCTTCGGCCTTCTTGGAGTCGGGCGCCATCCGCTCAGCGTCGCTCGGAAGGTTCTCACTTCGCGCGTACCTGTCGCCGAACTTGCCGTATGCCGCCCCCATCACCTCGGCCCAGAACGGCGCGGTAACGGTTCCTCCAAAGACGCTTCGGCGCATGGCAACCGGAACATAGGCCTTCAGGCGTTTCGAATACTGCTCGTTCCCCACCCAGCCAATACCGAGAAGCCCGTTCGCGTAGCCGCAGAACCAAGCGTCTTTGTTCTGCGAGGTCGTGCCGGTTTTGCCGCGGGCGTTGGGAACGACGGCGGCGCGGGTCCCGGTGCCTCCGGTGACCACGGCACGCAAGAGAGTGTCCATCTCATCGCACACCGAAGGGCTCAGCACGTCTCGCGCTATCCGCGGGGCGCTCTCCGCAACGAGGTTGCCGTTTTCCTCGATTTTGTCGATCAGGAAGGGCTTCGCCCTACTTCCACGGAGCATAAACACTGAGTAGGCCTCGGCCATCTCGAGGGGTGAGACGTCGCACGCTCCCAGCGCGAGGGGTGGATACTCGGGCAGGTCCGAGGTGAACCCGAAGACGTCCTTAGAATACTGGACCACGTCGCCGACCCCGACATCGAGGATCGTCCGAACCGCCGGCACGTTGATCGACGCGGCCAGCGCGCTTCGCAGGCTGACCATCCCTCCGTACTTGCCGTTATCGTTCCTTGGACTCCACGTTCGCCCGGTCGACGGATCCGTGTAGACAAGCCGCTCATTGGAGATGCTCGAGTTGAGCTCCAGCCGGCCGCGAGAGAGGGCCACCGCATAGACGAAAGGCTTGAAGGCCGAGCCCGGCTGCCGATGGCCTTGAACGACCGTGTTGTACTGATTCTTTTTGAAGTTGGCGCCGCCCACGAGCGCCTTGATGCGGCCCTCGCCGTCCATCATCACGAACGCGGCGTTGTTCACCCCGGCTTCGGCATTCCGGCTCACCGCATGCTGGACGCCTCGCTCCGCCGCCCGCTGCATGTCCCAGTCGATGTTCGTGTAGATCTTGTATCCGCCCTCGGCCAGGTGGATGTTCGGGAACTGCTCCTTGAGCTCCTTGAGGACGGCGGTCACGACGTAGGGGGCTTGATCGATTCTGCCGTTCGCGTCCCGGTTGTGAGGGGCAAGGTTCTTCTGATCGTCTTCGTTCGAAGCTTCGTCAAACTGTGCCTGGGTGATCTTCCCATCCTCGAGCATGCTCTTGAGCACGACGTCGCGGTTGGCCTCGGCCTTGTCGTAGTTGATAAAGGGGTTCTCGCGGCTGGGCGTGCGCACGCACCGAGCAAGCATGGCCGCCTCCCCAAGCGTGAGGTGCCCGACATCCTTGCCAAAGTAGGTCTTGGCCGCGGTTTGAATGCCGTATGCGCCGGAACCGAAGTACACCTGGTTCAAATAGAGTTCGAGGATGTGATCCTTAGACCACTGCTCCTCCAACTTTTCGGCGATCGCCATGTCGAGCAGCTTCCGGTCCACCGTCCGCTCGCCGGCCGAGTGAAGCCGTTTGGCAAGCTGCATTGGAATTGTGCTTGCCCCTTGGCTGACGTGCCCTTCCTTCGCGCCGGACGTGGCGGCCCGGGCCAGGCCCCAAAAATCGATTCCGTGGTGCTCGTAGAACCGGCGATCCTCGGCTTCGATGACGGCATCCCGAACGCGCTGGGGGACCGCGCTAATCGGAACCGATTCACGCAACTCCGTGCTGACTTGATAGATCACCCTTCCATCGGCGGTCAAGATCTCGCTGGGGGCAATCTTGAGGGTGAGCAGCTTGCTCTCAATGCCGGGCATCAGCGACTCGGCCTCGCCGAGGTAGTGCATCCAAACGCCGTAGCCGACGAGCAGCCCGATAGAGGTGAAGATGACGCCGGAGAGGGCGACGATCTTTAGCCGCCGCTTCCATGGCCGTGCCGGACCCCGATCAGCAGCGCGTGACCGCCGCTGCGAACCTGCTTGGGAGGCCGCCACGCTCCGATTATAGCTCACACCTAGTTGAACGTACGAGGCTCGCGAAGGATTCCCCGGCGCCCAATTACGGGCTTAGATTGGTGGCTAATCGCCGCAGCATTTCGGCGGTGTACGGCCCGACCAGCACGACCGTGACCCCGTTCGACTGGGTCGTGACCGCGTTCATCAAACGGCCCGGCCGCTCGAACTTGGAGGGGTCCACCTGGGCGCGAAGCAAGAAGATGGAAACGCGCCCGCTCGGCCCTTGGTACACCTCGTGGAGAACCTTGACCTGGCCGCGCATGTTGGTGTTCGCGCTGATCAGTCGGAAACCCTGCCCGGACGGGATCTGGAGCGGCGGAAACCCCTCCCGAGTGGCCAGACGCCGGAGGTTGTCCTCGGGCGTAATGATCGGAAAGCTGCTGCGCGGAGGGTCGAAGTCGGCGGCCGAAACGGACGGGTTGTACCGGACCGAGGTGAACTCGTAGTTGGCGACCTCTTCGCCGTTCTTGTCGTAGCCGACCCGTTTGAGCACTGCCCCCGTGTTCGGGTCGATGTAAAGCGCCTGAATCGTGACCCCCTGGTTGTTCTGAATCCGCGCAAGCGTGGTCGGGATGCCGGCGATGGCGCCGCCGTCCGAGAGGCTCACACGGGGCGCCAGGAGGTTATTGTTAGGCCCAACGAGCCGGTTGAGGGTGTCGTCGCGCTCGCTCGGCATCTGGGTAACGCGTTGATTCCGAGGGTTATAGTGCCAGCGGTTCACGCCGTTATCGACGATGATTTGGCCACCGAACTTCGAGTCCGGTGGAAACGAAATCCGTGTGCGCTGGCCGGAGCGCAGAACGATCTCCTTGTGCCTGACCATCTGACCCTGAACGCGCTGATCGACGATCCGCTCACCGAAGAAACGGATGTTCGGCGCCGCCGCCACGACCTTGCGGAGCACCTCAGGGATGGATCGGCGCTCGCCGCGCTGAGCAGGCGGACGAGCAGGCGGAAGGCGACGGTGCGGGCGGAGCTGAGCCGGCCCGCTCGCGGACAGTACCGAAAGAACGACGAGCC
>DATGIR010000334.1:0-5207 GCA_035295605.1 Fimbriimonadaceae bacterium
AACTCTGCCGCATTCGCAGCGATCCGCAGGGACATCGTTCCGCAGGCTTCGCACCGCTCGGCGCCAACCTCCCGGGCGCTCCCGAAGAAGCGCTTCAGGCAGCTCAACGTGGCCGCCATCCCCTCCTCGCCGAGCACGCCGGTCTGCTTTGTGTCGGCGCCGAGCGCGGTGACCTCCGCATCTTCCAACACCGTCCGCCACCCGGACCCCTCCGGTTCTTCGACCAGCAGCAGCACCGAGTTGGATCCGACATCGATGACTGCCTTGCGCACTTGAAGATGCTACCAACCCCCACCCTCCATCCTCCATCCTCCACTCCCCATTCTCCACTCCCCACTCCCCACTCACCTTGCGAGTAACCTCGGTCACGAGATGGCCCGCCTCCTCGGCATCGACATCGGCACCTCCGGCTGCAAGGCCCTTCTCATCGACGAGACCGGAAAAGTGCTCAAGCAAGCGTCCGCCGAGTACCCGCTCTCGACCCCGAAGCCGCTCTGGTCCGAGCAGAACCCGGAAGACTGGTGGACCGGGGTTCAGAAGTGCCTAGCCGAGATCGGCGACCAACCCGACGCCGTCGGCCTCACCGGTCAGATGCATGGGGCTGTGTTCCTTGATTCGGCCGATCACGTTGTGCGTCCAGCCATCCTTTGGAACGACCAGCGGACCGCGGCCGAGTGCCATGCGATCGACCTTAAGGTGCAGCCCCACCGTGTCCGGGCGATCACGGGCAACCCGCCTTTGACCGGCTTCCAGCTCCCCAAGATTCTCTGGCTGCGCACGAACGAGCCCGAAAACTTCGCCCGGGTCCGCTCGGTCCTCCTGCCCAAGGACTTCATCCGTCTCCGCATGAGCGGCGTTAAAGCGACCGATGTGAGCGACGCCAGCGGGACCGGCGCCTTCGACATCAACGCCCGCGATTGGTCGGATGAGCTTCTCGAAGCCGTCGGCGTTCCGCGCAGCCTCTTTCCGAAGTCCTTCGAGAGCGACGAGGTGTGTGCGAAGACCGAATCGGGAGTCCCGATCGTCGCCGGCGGCGGCGACCAGGCCGCCGGCGCCTGCGGCACCGGCGCCGTCGCCCCGGGAGTCACCAGCGTCAGCCTTGGCACAAGCGGGGTCGTCTTCACCTCGCTGTTTATGCCGCGTTACGATCAGAATGGCGCCGTCCACACGTTCTGCCATGCCAACCGTGCCTGGCACGCCATGGGGGTGATGCTCAGTTGCGGCGGCGCTTTGAGGTGGTTTCGGGACACCCTCGCGCCCGGCGCGAAATACGACGTCCTGACCGCCGAAGCCGCCGAAGTTGAGCCGGGGAGCGAAGGACTCACGTTCCTGCCCTACTTGACCGGCGAGCGCACGCCTCATAACGACCCGAACGCACGCGCGGTTTGGGCGGGCCTGACGCTGAGCCACACCAAGCCCCACATGTTCCGAGCGTTGCTCGAGGGGGTCACCTTCGGACTGTACGACGGCTTCGAGGTGCTCAAGTCGCTCGGCGCCGAGGCGGATGAGCTCCGGGTGACCTCGGGCGGAGCCAAGAGCCGGCTATGGCTCCAGATGATCGCCGACGTCTTTAGGTTGCCGTGCGTGACGCTCGAGTCGGACGAGGGGCCGGCGTTTGGCGCTGCGCTTTTGGCGGGGGTAGGAATAGGTACGTTTCCCTCCCTCGTCGCGGCGTGCCAGGCGACGATTCGGATCAAGGATCGGATCGAGCCGCGCGGGGTGGACTATGCGGAGGCGCTGCTCCGTTATCGCAGCTTGTACCCTGCCGTAAAAAACTGGAATAAGTAAAGACGAGCGGCCCTCGGGATTCGATGCCTGGAATCGACGAATCTGGTAGGATTGGTCCTACTTTATTGGAGCCCTTAACGGACTTACGCATGACGATTGACGAATCCAAGACGCCTGTGAGCGAACCAGAAGCTCAAAAGCCGGCGGAAGCCGACTTGGCGCCCGCCTCGGCTGAGCCGGTATCTCCGGCCCCCGAACCTGCCCCAGAGGCTACCGCCTCCACGCCCGAAGCCGTTGCCATCGAGCCGGAAGCCGCCGCCGCACCAGAGCCGGAAGCCGCGGCTGCGCCCGAGCCCGAAGCCGCCGCTGTGCCCGAGCCTGTCGCCGAACCAGAACCGGTCGCCTCAGTCGCCGCCGAACCGACTCCCGAGCCCGAGCCGGTGGCCACCACCCCCGAATCGGTGGTGACACCCGAGCCCGAGCCAGTCGCCGAAGCGCCTAGGGAGGCACCCGCCCCGACCGTGGTTGCCGCAACCGCCCGCCCGGACACCTCGGACGCCGACCTGTTCGAGTCGTACATGAACGCGCTCGACGGCGAGGGCACGGACTCCGATGCCAGCTACAAGAAGCTTTCCAAGGGCGAGCGGATCGAAGCGACCATCATCCAGGTCGACAAGGACCGCGTATTCGTCGACCTCGGCACGAAGAGCGAGGGCATTGTTCCCCTCGGCGAGCTCAGCGATCAGAACCTCGACACCGCCCACGGCCACTTCAATGTCGGCGACAAGATCAACGTCGTCGTCATACGGCCCGAGGGCGCCGAGGGCAACCCGATCGTCTCCAAGAAGCGCGCCGACTTCGAAGAGGTCTGGGATCGCATCGAAGACGCCCACCGCACGGGTGAGATGCTGACCGCCCAGGTCGTCGACCGCGTGAAGGGCGGCCTCGTCGTCGACGTCGGCGTGCGCGGCTTCGTTCCCGCGACCCACGTCGGTTCCGGCAAGCTTCGCAACATCGAGAAGTACGTCGGCCAGCCCCTTCAGCTCAAGGTCATCGAGATCGACCGCGACCGCAAGAAAGTCGTTCTCTCTAACCGGCAGGCGGAGGAGGAGCGTCGTGCCAGCGCCAAGGAAGACATCTTCCGGAACGTCCATCCAGGCGATGCGCTGGAGGGTACGGTTCGCAGGCTCACCGACTACGGCGCTTTTGTCGACCTTGGCGGTGTCGACGGCCTCCTTCACATCTCGGAGATGTCCTGGATGCGGATCAACCATCCGCGCGAGATGTTCCGCGAAGGTCAGAAGATCAAGGTCATGGTCCTTCGGCTCGACCAGGCGGCCGGCAAGATTTCGCTCGGCCATCGCCAGGTTCTGCCCGACCCGTGGAATCTGATCAAACAGAACTACACCATCGGCCAGAAGCTGACCGTCAAGATCGGCCGGCTCGTTCAGAGCGGCGCGTTCATCAAGCTCCCTGAGGGCGCCGAAGCGTTCATGCCGATCTCCGAGATGTCCTACCGCCGTATCCGGCGCCCGGACGAGGCGGTCGAGGAAGGGCAGGAGCTCGAGGTCCAGATTATCGATCTGCGGCCCGATGAGCGCAGAATGGTCCTTTCGCTCCGCGCACTCGGCGGCGGGGGCGAGACGCGTCCCCGCGAGGGCGGCGGACCACCGCCGTCGTACGACGACGAGATGCGCGGCAAGGGCGGCCTGAAGGGTAAGAAGGGCGCCAAGAAGGGCCGCGGCGGACGCGACGACTTCGACGACTATGAGGATGTCGCCGGCCGGCGCGGCTATGCCACCGGCGGCGCAACCATCGGCGAACGGCTGGGCATGCTCAAGGGCTTCCTGGGCCGTGACGAGGACGATCTGGATGTAGAGCCCGGCGTCGAGGGAGAGGCGGATGCCGCTGAAGCCGAGCCCACCCCCGAACCTACTCCCGAGCCCGCCGCTGATGCGCCTCAGGCCGGTCACGAAGAAACGGCCTGAGGTGAACGGGCGGCTCGCCCGTGTAGGAATCACCGGGGGCGTCGCCGAAGGCAAGAGCACCGTCTTGCGCTACCTGCGCGAGGCCGGTTATCGCGTTGCTTCGGCCGATGACGCCGCCCGCCGGATCCTAGATATTCCTGATGTGCGGCAGGCGGTTGCCCGCGCCGCCAGCCTCGACGTCTCCTTCGCGCGCGCGGAACTAATGGAGCGGCTCTCAAGCCGCCCCGAGTCTCGTCGCGCGGTGAACCGGGTGCTCCATCCCTATATAGTCGACGCTCTGGCCGAGACCGGCGCTGAGTTCATCGAGGTCCCGCTCCTCGTCGAAACCGGCCTTCAAGACCGGTTTGAAGAGGTCTGGGTTGTTACCTGCGGAGTCGAGGAGCAGGTTCGCCGGCTCGTCGAGCGGGTTGGCGACAAAGCCGCGGCGCAACAAATCTTGGCCCTTCAATTGCCAACGACCGCTAAAGTGCCCTTTGCGGATGTGATCCTGCGAACTAACGAGCCTCGCCGCCGCGTCAAGGCCTATACGTTGCGGGCAGCTTCGGGATCAAACAATTCCGGCGTTGCGCGACGCGTGAAGTAGTGCTATACTCCGTCGAACTCAGTGAACCTTGGTGCTGTGGCGGACGCTCTACGGGTGGACGTTGCTGGTCGAGGGGTGTATGATCTGGCGAGCCAAATGCTATCAGGCGATACGGCGGGAACCGTCCCGCGTGTCGTTTGAAGTCAGAGGCGACCGGAACTGTCCGAGGGGCTTGCTCCCAAGGTTCGAGAACAAACGAAGAGGATTCGGGAAGGAGGACTCGTCATTGTGAGGCGATTGCTGAAATCGTTGCCGGGAAGACTGCTGTGCCAGGTGCTTACAGCAGTTATGTTGTTGCCGTACTTGACCTTTGGCTTGGTCGCTCGGGCAGCGGCTTCGCCGACGCTCGGAGCGGCTGGGACGCAGCTCACATCCAACCGGTTGTGGGCCGTGATGCCGTTTGTGGACAAGCGCGGAAAGCTGGGAGGCGCTGCTGCCGATCGGTTCGAGGAAGAGCTCCTGAAGCGTCAGGGCGAATTCCGGCCGCCGGTCGAGGTCGCATCTCCCGAGAGTGTCAAGCGTACGATCGAGAACCTGGGGCTCGTGCCTCCGGTTACGGACGAGACCAGCTTCCTGCGCGTCGGCCAAGAGCTGCGCGCCGAATGCCTGATTCGCGGCGAGGTTCTGAACACGCGGGTCATGGGCGTCGACAACGGCAAGCAGGCAGAAGTGATCATGCGGGTCGAGGTCGTGAACGTCGCCTCGGGCCTACCGATTAACGGCGCTGCCATTCGTTCGAGCTCCACGGTCCGCTCCGGCATTTCCGACGAGGCGCTGATGAACGACGCGTTCAGCCAGGCCGCCTCCAAGGCGGTCGGCAACATCCTCGGCCAAACGCTTCCGAGCGCGACGGTGCTTAACACCTATGTCAACACCGCCCTGCTCAACCAGGGCGCCCGCGCCGGCTT
>DATGIR010000335.1:0-6893 GCA_035295605.1 Fimbriimonadaceae bacterium
AGCCGCTGGAAGACGGCGTGATCTCGGTGGGGCGCGTGCAGAGCACGCTGACGTTCCCGGCCGAGTGCATTCTGGTGGGGGCGATGAACCCGTGCCCGTGCGGCTTTAGGGGCTTGCCGGAGGAGAAGTGCGTCTCCTCGCCGGCCACGTGCGGCAAGTACACCGCCAAGATTTCGGGTCCTTTGCTGGACCGGATCGACCTTCACCTGGAAGTGCCGCGTTTGAAGCCGGACGAGCTGCTGGGAGCTTCGCCCGGCGAGGCTTCGGCGTCGATCAGGGAGCGGGTGGTTTTGGCGCGGCAGCGGCAGTATCGACGGCTGGGCGGCTCGCGTACGAACTCGAAGCTCTCGCCCAAGGAGCTGCGCAAGCTGGTCCCGCTGGACGACGAGGCGGAGGGGTTCATGCGGCTGGTCTCGGCTCGGATGAACCTCTCGGCGCGGGTGTTCGACCGGGTGCTGCGGGTCGGGCGGACGATTGCGGACCTGGCCGGCGACGAGAAGGTGCGGCAGGTGCACCTGGCCGAGGCCGTGCAGTATCGGGAGCGGGAAAGGGAGTAGCGTCAGGCCACAGATGAATCTCCGCCTACAGGAATCCGTCGTCACCGACACGGGCGCGGGGAGGTCCTACGTCGTTCGAACGTCGTACGCCGGGCGGGTTGTGATCGTGGCGCTAACCGGGATTGTGATCATCGGAGCCGCGACGCGGATTGCGAACCTGAGCCTGCCGGCGATGGCGTTCGTCGACGTCTGCGCGGTCGCGGTGGCGTGCTTGTTCGCCTTCAACCGCACGGAGACGCTGGTCGACACGTCGAACCGCGTGATCGTCAAGCGCGGCATCACCGCGGGCCGGCCGATCCCGTTCGATCAGATAAGACTCGTATCAATTAGCGACAGCGGGACGATGGCGCGCGGCGACGCGGGGCCGGGGCAGTTGCGAGTTACGATCCTTTCCGTCTCCGTCGAGGTGACCGGCAAGCACCACGCGATCCCGCTCATCACCGGCGTCCCGGGGGACGTGCTTGTGCGCGAGGCTCGCGAAATCGCGGAGCTCGTCGGCAAACCCGTATACGTCCCCGACCACCTGTCCGCGTTGGTCGACGGGTTGGGGCCCCGCGAGTAGACGGTAAGATCGCGGCCATGCGGGCACTGGCATTGGTGCTCATAGCCTCGGCGCTTTTGGCAGTCGGCTGCCACCGGCCCCCGGACGACGACTCGACGCCGGAGTCCACGAAGGGCCAGATTCCGGCGAACGGATTGGAGGTGCCCGGGCCGACGAAGGAGCTCACCCCCAAAGAGCTGCCCCAGCTCGTCCTCTTCGGCGCCCGGAACCGAGGTTACGAGATGGTGCCTGGCACCGGGCAGGTCAAGAAGACCTACAACCTGGAGTTCATCAACGGGTCGAAGTTCGAGATCGCGAGCATCACAGTCCATCACCGGGTGGTCAATTTCCATACGGGCGCAACCGTTTTCGAGGACGACGTCGCCCCGATCAAGTTCTTCCCGAACCAGCAATTCCCGGTGTCCGGCGCCCTTTTGCCGGGCAACGACGCCGATGAGATCGGCGTGAACGTCGCTTACCCGGGCGACTTGTGGCGAACGGATACGAACGATGCGTTCGACATCGTCTCGATCCGCGTGTTCGACGGGGAACAGGATCTCCAACAGCCGTCGCACCTTTACACCTTCATCCATACCGCGAAGCCCAGCGACGTGATCGCCGCGTTCAAAGCGAACCCCGCCCTGCTCAAGGTTCGGTCCAACTTTGCGACGACCCTCATCATGGCGCTCGTGGCGGGGGACGTGGAGACGGTCAAGTACCTCGACGGCAAGGTCGGCTCGGTCACGGACCGGATCGGCAACGGGAGCACGGCGATGAACTACGCGGTGATGAACCCGGACGTGCTCGTGCTCGACTACCTGCTCTCCAAGGGCCTCAAGGTGGACGTTCACAACAAGACGGGCTCGACCCCGCTGTACACCGCCTGCGGCTATGGGAGCCTCGCCGCCGTCGAGTGGCTGCTCAAGCACGGAGCCGACCCGAACTGCATCGACACGTACACCTTGCAGCCGGTGTATACGGCGTTCAAGCACGACCGCCAGGACGTCATCGCCGCGATGTTCAAGGCGGGCGCCAATCCCCACTACCACGACCGCGGCGGGAACGGCTGGAGGCATTACGCGATTAGCTACGGCGCCAAGCAGGATGCGTTCTCCAAGTACGGCATTCCTATCGACGACGCGGCCAAGCCCTATATGGAGACGCCGCTCATGACGGCGGCGCGCATCAACTATCCAGATGGGTGGCGCTGGCTCCTGGCGCACGGCGCCGATCCCTACCGGAAGAATGCGGATGGGAAGGACGCCTTCGAGCTCTCCAAAGAGGGGAACACCCTCCGCTCGGATGAGTTCTTCCGCGCGGATGTCGCGAAGTTCTACCGCAAGCCGATATAAGGGGTTCAGTCGTGGAAGACAATGTCGTCGATCGCGAAGTCGTTGCCCACGCCCTCCAGGTTCTGATCGACGATCCGTATAGTGGCGCTCGACGCCGTGCCTGATTTCCAGACGCCGACGAACTTGGTCCACGCCCCGTCCCGCGGATAGACGCCGAAGACGCCGCCGAGTTGCTTGCCGTTGACGGTGACGACCAGCTTCGCCGGGCTCGGGTCCGTGTTGGGCTCGCCGAACTGGCCCCAGGACGCCGCCCAAAAGCCGAAGCTATACGCGCGGTTCGGCTGCACCTTGACCGACTCTTCCCAAACCGCGGTATCGGGTGTCGGGCTGCCGTTGAGCAGAAGCATCAGCCCCTTCCCGCTCGTGTGGTCGCCGAAGCTGGCGCCGCCGGCGTGGAAGTCATGCGGGTTCCTGCCGACGACGAGGCTGCCCTCCGACCCCAGGTCGGTGGCCATGGTGTAGCCGCTTTTGAAGCCCTTATTGCCGGCGCTGAAGTCGCCGTTCACGATCAGGTTGCGGTGTGCAGGCGCGGGAATCGCGAGCGTGCCGGCGAGAATGAGCGCGTTGAGCATTGGTGCCTCCCCTTGTCAAAAACCAGCTTAGCGGGATGAGCGCCAATCCAAGCCCCAAAAATCGTTAAGGGTTCTATCTCGCCGCTTGATCCAGCGCCCGATTCAAGTTCGCTTCGACTCCGAAGTGTCGGGCCCAGCGCGCCAAGTACGTGCCGTCCAACTGCCCCGACTGAACCTCGACGACATTCACGATGTCGTTCCACTGCCGGTCGCTTACCTCGTTGCCAAGTCGGAACCACCGGAGTTTCGCAAGGACGATGTCCTCCGCAGCGTAGAACCGGAGGCGTTCGCCGGGGAGAACCTCCATCGTACGAGCCCGCCCCAACAGGGCATCGGTGTATTCCCCGGGTTGAAGCAAGAACAGATCGATCTTGAACGCCTCTTCCATCTGGATGACTTGAACGCTTCGAAATTCCGCCTCGCTCGCGAGGGCCTCGACGAGCTCTTCCGATCCCAGGTGGTAGGGCGCGTCGAATGCCGAGAGGAGTTCCGAGGAGCGAGGCGGACTCAGCAAGATCGCGATGTCGATGTCGTTCGTCTGACGCATTTGTCCCCACGTGCTGCTGGCGACGGATCCTCCGATCGCGTAGGGGATGCCCAGCGCGTCCAGGCGCCCGGCTACGTCGGCGGCTATCTCGAGGACGGTCACTTTTGATCGGGTTGCGGGCGTAGGTGCTCGGTAATGCGCCTGAGCTCGCGGCCGGCCTCGATGCGCTCGAAGGTCATGCGGGCGCGCTCCTCCGGCGTGAGCTCGCGCAGCCGGGTCAGCAGGCGCTGCCAAGCCGCGGGCGTGGTGTCCATCAGATCGGTCCGCTCCACGCGATGAGTTTACAATCCTCCTAATGGGCCGACCGTCCGACCTCGACACGCCGGTTCTGCCCGGCCTTCCCACCCGAGCGGAGGTCGAGCGGCTGCCGCCGGACGGCGGGGCCGAGTTCAACCGGCTCATCTTCGAAGCCAGCCCCTACCTGCTGCAGCACGCGCGGCGGCCGCTCGACTGGTATCCGTGGGGTGCGGCGGCGTTCGAGAAGGCGGCCGCAGAAGACAAGCCGATCTTCCTCTCCGTCGGCTACGCGACCTGCCACTGGTGCCACGTGATGGAGCACGAGTGCTTTAACGACCCGGAGGTTGCCGCCGCGCTCAACGCGGGCTTCGTGCCGATCAAGGTGGACCGCGAAGAGCGGCCGGACGTGGACCACGTCTACATGACCGCGACCCAGGCGCTCACCGGAAGCGGCGGCTGGCCGAATACGCTGCTGCTCACGCCGGACCGCAAGCCGTTCTTCGCCGGCACCTACATTCCAAAGCCGCACCTCCTCGACTTGCTCGAGCGGGCCGACGCCTTGTGGAAGGAAGATCGGGCAGGTCTCACGTCGAGCGCGGAGGGGATCGCCTCCGGCCTCGAAGGGCATCTGGCGCGCTCGGGCGGGGGGCCGGTGGGCGAGGAGCTTCTTCGAGGCGCCGCCGATGCGCTGCTCGCCAACTACGACCGCCGGTACGGCGGGTTCGGACAGGCGCCCAAGTTCCCGACCCCGCTGCGGATCATCCATCTCATCCGGTCCTGGAAGCGGTTCGGAAAGGCCGGGTACCTCGAGGCGGCAACCGGCACCTTGCGAGCGATGCGGCTGGGCGGGATTTACGACCAACTCGGCTTCGGGCTGCACCGCTACTCCACCGACGCCACCTGGACGGTGCCCCACTTTGAGAAGATGCTCTACGACCAGGCGCTGGCGGCACTGGCCTACCTCGAGGCGTTCGAGGCGACCCGCGAGCCCTTCTTCGCGCAGGTGGTCGAGGAGATCCTCACCTATGTCGACCGGGATCTCAGCGATCCTGCCGGCGGCTTCCACTCGGCGGAGGATGCCGACAGCGAGGGGATCGAGGGCAAGTGCTACGTGTGGACCGAAGCCCAGGTTCGGGAGGTCCTGGGCGAGGAGCGGGGCTTGCGAGCCCGCGCGCGCTTCGAGCTTTCGCGCGACGGAAACTTCCACGAGCCGGGGTTGCCGCTGGGCTCGAACGTGCTGCGGCTCGATCCGATGACTCGGCTGGACGATCCAGAGCTTGCCGCGATACGCGAGGAGTTGCTCGCCGAGCGGGAGAAGCGGATTCCCCCGCTCAAGGACGACAAGGGGCTCTGCGACTGGAACGGGCTGATGCTCGCGGCATTCGCGCGCGCCGGCGCCGTGTTGGGCGCCGAGCACTGGACCGAGCGTGCCAGCCGAGCCGCCGACTTCCTGCTCGAGACGATGAAGGACATGGACGGCGGGTTGCTGCACACGTATCGGCTGGGCAAGGCGCAAGGCGCGGCCGGGGCGCAGGATTACGCCTTCCTCCTTTGCGGTCTCGTCGAGCTCGTGAAGGCTACCGGGGAGCCGGGCTACCTTCGAGCCGCTTGCGGCTTGGCCGACCGGCTGATCCGAGACTTCTGGGACTCGGAGGCAGGCGGCTTCTTTATGTCGCCGGCGGGGACCGACGACCTCTTCGTGCGCGCCAAGGAGATCGAGGAGGGCGCGATTCCATCCGGTAACGGCGTGGCTGCGCTGGCGCTCACGGACCTGACCCATCTGACGGCCGAGCCGAGGTTCGGACAAGTCGCGGAGGAGACGCTCGAAGCATTCGGAAAGGATCTGGCGCGGACGCCTTACGCCTACACGTCCGCGATCCTCGCACTGGGGGTAAGGGCGGCGCCGACGGTCGTGGTGGTCGGCGATCCGGCGGGCGCCCGGTTCCAAGAGGCGTTGACCCAACTCCGAAGCGTGTACTCGCCGGGAGCGGCGGTCCTTCCGCTCGATGCGGCGCGGGTCGGCGAGCTCGACGGCTTCCTGGCCGGCCTGCAGCCGATCGAGGGCTCGCCGGCGATCTACGTTTGCCGCGACGGAAGGTGCGAATTACCCACGCAGAACGTCGAAAGCGCGCTGAAAAACCTGGTGTAGGTCTAAAGACCCTATCGCAACCCGGTTGCCCCACACTGAGAATCTAACAAACGTGGATGCCGCCCAGTTCATAACCCTCGTGCTCGCGGGGCTGACCGTCTTTCTGGCGGTATTCGCAATCGTCAACGAGTATCGGTCGAACGACGTCGACCGGGACGACGGGCCGCGCTGCAAGCAGCTCGCCCGCATGGGGACGATGAGCGCGGTCGTTTGCGGCGTCCTTGCGTTCTCGGTGTTTGGCGTCTCCATGCTGATGCGCGGACCGAGCCAGGAGATCGTCGCCACCAAGCCGAACGCTTCCTCCGCGCCTCAGCCGGCGCCGGTAGGCAGCCCGGCTCCTTCAGGTGGAGGCGCCCAGAGCCCCGCGGCGCAGGTGCCGGTGGCTACCGGGCCTAGCCCCGTGATCGCTTCGGCCCCGGTGGGCCCGCCTCCCTCGTTCGACACCATGGCGGGATCCAGTCAACCGTCCTATGCGCAGGGCAACTCGGGCGCCTCGAACTATCAGTGGGATTCACCCTCGCAAAACGGAACTGCCGCCCGCGGGGATGCCGATGATGCTGCGGGCAAGCCTGCCGACCGCCGGCCTAAGAAGGTCGCATGCCCGTTCACGCCGGTGGCCTATTCCGTGGCGCTCCGGTTCTCGAGCGAAGATGCCTCCATCCATCGCTTCGTCGATCGGGTCGTCCGACAGGCTGAGCGGGATTCCGGCATCTCGATCACCTCCTCGAACGACAAGCTTGCCAGCCTACGGATCACGCCGAATGCCGAGTTTGTTTACGCGGACGGCAAGTCTTCGCAGCTGGGGGCGTCCGCCGCGTATTCCCCCCGCGCAGGAGACAAGGCGGCGAGCCGGTATCTCTTCAACCCGGAAATCAGCGTGACCGTCACCCGCGAGAACGGTTCGCGGGCCTCGTTTTCCAAGCGGGTGGCCTGGGCGC
>DATGIR010000336.1:0-10580 GCA_035295605.1 Fimbriimonadaceae bacterium
TTCTACTGAGAACCGCTTAAGTGAAGTCATACTGGAGCCGCCCACGGCGGCTCCTTTTTTTGTGGGCGCTGTAGCGCAGCAACGCGTGTCAGGTTCGCGACGCAACCGGGCGTAAACTCACACCATGAATTCAACCCTCCAGGCCTTCCTGGGCGATCAACTCCAACTGCTGAAGGATCAGCACCTCTACAAAACGCCGCGAATTCTGGAGACAGCCGCGGGTGGACGGGTGGTGATGAACGGGAAGGAGGTTGTTAACCTCTCGAGCAATAACTATTTGGGCTTGGCGAACCACCCGAAAGTGCGTGCCGCGGCGGTGGAGGCCATCGAGCGGTGGGGCGTTGGCGCGGGCGCAGTGCGTTGGATCGGAGGAACCATGACGGTCCACGACGAGCTTGAGCAGCGGCTAGCCAAGTTCAAGAAGGTCGAGGCCGTGCTCGTGTTCACGAGCGGCTTTACCGCGAACGCAGGGACAATCCCGGCGGTCACCACGGCCGAGGACGTCATCATCTCCGACGAACTCAATCACGCGAGCATCATCGACGGCGTACGTCTGAGTTCGGCCAAGTACAAGAAGTCGGAGGGCTTTGTTTATCCCCACAAGGACATGGAGGCGCTCGAGAAGATCCTCCGCAACACCGGCCACTTCGCCAGGCGGATGATCATTACCGACGGTGTGTTCAGCATGGACGGCGACATCGCTCCGCTGCCCGACATCGTCCGCCTCGCAGAGCAATACGACGCATTTGTGATGATCGACGACGCCCACGCCAGCGGTGTGCTTGGTAAAAATGGCGCCGGCACCGCATCCCACTTCGATCTCTACGGCCGGGTGGACATTCAGCTCGGAACGCTCAGCAAGGCCCTGGGCGTCGTGGGCGGTTACATCGCGGGTTCGGCCCTGCTTAAGGATTGGCTCATCAATCGCGGCCGACCCTACCTGTTCAGCACCGCGCACCCGCCAGTCGTGGCCGCCGCCCTGATCGCCGCGCTGGACATCATGGAGAACGATCCGGAACCGATGCGCCGACTTTGGGAGAACACGCGCTGGTGGAAGAAGGCGCTCGCCGACGAGGGATTCGACACGATGGGAAGCGAAACGCCGATCACACCCGTGTACGTGGGGGACGAGGCCGCCGCGCAAGCGATGGAACGGGCGCTTTGGGACGAGGGCGTCTACGCACTCGCGATCGTCTATCCCACCGTCGCGAAGGGCAAGTCGCGGATTCGCACGATGCCCTCCGCCGCGCATACGCAAGACGACCTCGAGTTCGCCTTGAAGGCGTTCAAGAAGGTTCGCGACCGGGCCATGGCGAACGTGTAGGAGCAGCGACGGACGACGCAGCCGAGCCGGGGATGAGTCGAACGCTCGTTGTCACCGCACGCGCGTTGATCGGCATCCACGCCGTCTTGTTCGTCTGGTCCCTGGCTAATGCCTTTCGGGGGCAAACCGGAGTCGTCGATCTTCTGTTCTACTTCTGCGCCGTTTGTTCGGCATGGGGCGCGTATAAGAGTTGCCGATGGGCGGTCGTGCCCTTCTTCCTCATCACATTGCTATCTGCGTTCGGGTTGCTCGCTGTGCTGATCTCTGCCGGATTCCTGTTGGGTGAGGCGTTCTCGAAAGCAGGATTCGGGGTATGGCTCCTCGCTACCGTCGCGGTCGGATGCCTTCAGATCGCGGCATGGTTCCAGTTCAAGGCTTACTGGACGTCTCTGGGGCCGAAGCCGCCCGGAGGGACACGCCTCACGCGGGACTCGCGGGCGCCGTGAGATCTTGCCTAAATCAGACCCCGAACCCCGGGTCTACATCACGCCCTTGCTTGTCACCTTGATCGCGTCCATAAAGTCGGACGCGAACCTGAGCAGGTCGGGCTCCGACATCGATTCGTCGCCGATAAAACGATAGAAGGCGCCTTCCTGCGGCTCACCCGAAAGGAAATTGACACGCGACCACTGCAAATAGATCTCGCCCGCGGACGTCGCCATCGAAATCGGTCCCTTGTAGGTGTAAGCGGCGACCCGATCCTTGCCGCCTGAAGGCTTGGCTCGGACGACCGAGAACGGAATCGTCCCGCGCGTCTTTGTAGGCACTTGAACAACCCGGGCGTTCACGATCTGCCAGCCGCTTCCTGGAAAGCAGTACGACGGATCGTGGAACGACTCTCGATTGTTGCTCGCCACGACGCAGACGTCGATGTCCTGCCGGCCATCGGTGAATACGAGCGAGTCGACTCCGTAGGCGGCGATGAGATCGTAAGTGGCTTGCGGTAGGCGATACGTTTGCTTTTCCCCGTTGGGCCCGGGAAGCGCGCGGAACGCGCCGACCGTGGTCGGAGTCGACTCTTGAACCCAAGCTTCCGTTCGATGCAGCGGCTCGGGAACCTTGCGCAGGGAGAACGCCACCCCAAAAACCGTCATGACCACCGCGACAAGGATGAGTCGCAGCTTCACGATTTCCACCCGAGCGCCTTGGTGAGGTAGTAGAGGGCGACGCTGCAGATGAACAGCGCGATATACCCGCTGTAATCGTGGAACGAGTGAGCCGCAGCGTCGCCGTATTCGTTGCCGACAACTCCGATGAGCATGATTCGAAGTCCGTTGACAAGGAGCGACAGGGGAACGACGAGCGCTACGAGGATGACGTTGGCCCACCAGCGAAGCCGCGCGACAATTACAAAGAACGCCACGATCGCGGTTACCGCCAACAGGGTTTTAAGCCCGCTGCAGGCTTCGACCACATTCATGGAGTAGTTGTTCAAGTAGATGACGGTGCCTTCGCCGTGCAACGGGTTCTGCCCAACAAGCTGAAGCATCTTGAACGCAAGCGACGCCGACATCTGCTGGAGCGGGGGTGTGAACCGATCGATGACCACGTTGAATGCGGGCAAGCCCAGAAGCAGATAGCCGATCGGAACGAGAAGCGCTTTGACCCATGCCCACCCGGCGACGAACCAAGTCGTGCAGAGCAGCGCCAACACCAGGTCGATCGACATCAGGCTGTTCATTTCCGAACGCAGGCTCATCCACATGAAGCCGATAAGAAGCAGCCCGGGAGCGACCGCCCAATTCGAGCCCCGGACAGGAATCGACTTGATTCGTGGCCATCGATCCCAAACGATGAACGCTGCGCAGAGCGGGACGACCGACCCGTGGGAGTAATAGGACTGATCCTGGTCGAACCACCACAGCCGCGGCAATTGTCTGAGCAGGGGGGCGAAGGCGAACAGAATGGCCCCGAGGGCCAAGCAGCACCAAATGAGCAACTGCTTTCCCGACTCGGCGCCAGCCACGCCGACGGGAATCTCCGCCGCTTCGGCCGAGCCGGCCGTCGCCGCGCTTTCAGAACTCATATGAGGGTGCTCTCCGGCCTAAGCAATTAGGATGCCTGCCCACATTCTAGCGTCTCGTGCGCGCTGGGGTCAGACTGCGCTTCGCTTGCGGCGCCGAATTGCGAGGCCTACCCCAGCCAAACCAAGTCCGAGCGTCAGCGGTTCCGGCGTCGGGGCTGGAGCCACGAAATCCTGGCTCACGTGGGTGTAGCTTCCGTTCGGGTTCTGAACGGTGTCGGCCTGGTACCAATCATCGACTGCGCGTGCCCCATTGTTGTAGGCATCGACGGCATTGGCGGCATAGACGACCGCGTCGGGGATCGTGTTGTCGGCGAACGACCAGCTCCGAATTTCCCCCGTGGAGCTGTTGAAGAAGAGGTCGCCGGCGGTGCCGTTCCCGCCTTCGGCAAGGTCCCAGATCGCCAATTGTGTGGCGGCGGCTTGTTCGGCGTTACTGGTTACACCGTAGTTGTTGGCGAGCCAAGCGATCTCGCTCCCGGTTTGCTGCCATGAAGCCGGGCTGATTACACCGCTGTTCGGCGAGGGCACAAAAGAGGTGGTGTCGAGCTTCGTCGCGCCCCAGGTATTGCCGATAAAGGCGTCAACTTTGAGCACCGTGCAGTACGCATCGAAAGGAGTTCCAAAGACACCGCTCGCGTCCGGCGCGAAAGACATCAAGCAGGAACCGGCGAAATAGACGTTTGTTCCGCCGTGGCCCACGTCGGTGTTGATGAGGTTTAGCTGCCCGTGTTGGGCGAAACCCATTTGGCTGATACCCGCCAATGAGAGTGCGCTGAGTGTGATGAGTGCCTTTTTCATGATCTCCCGAGAAAACGGGAGTTAGGCAAGACACGGAGTGTGCCAGTCGAAGCAGTCCTATCACAACCCGGTAGCTTTAGAGCGGCCCGTCAAAAGATGACTCCGCGCTCCCGGTAAATCGACCGGGGTCGTATTTGAGCGCGAAAACGCCAGGAGAAGCCCTCGTAAATATATGTAATGCCTAGAATACGGCAATTTTGACAGGGGGCCCTTTGGCCCAAATCTTGTAACATCGAATCGCATATTGGCCCTCTGAGTTGATTGCATCGCGGCCCGCGGCGTACTGAAGCGTCGCATAAAGCGCCGGGCACCACCTCGAGGATTGCTTATTGGACCGAGGTATGGCTATAAATCGCGGCGAGTTAACGTATCCGCTTGACTCCCGTCGGAACGCAGAGAGCTATCTCCGCTCGACGACGGTAACCGGTGGGCTGCACGCGATTTCTGTCGTCGAGGCCGATGGGGAGGATATCGAGTCGGTATTCGTCCGCCACGTACAGTTGAAGAGCCTGAGCGTCAAGTATCGGGCGGTTCGACGCGCGCTGGACATTACCGTCTCGGGAATCCTGCTCCTCATCCTGTCGCCGATCCTACTCCTGGCGGCCCTTGCGGTCAAGCTAACGAGCCGGGGACCCGTACTCTATCGCTCCACCCGAGTGGGGATGGGTGGCAGACCCATCAAGTTCCCCAAGTTCCGAACGATGGTGGTCGACGCGGAAGGGCTCCGCCATAAAGTCTTTCATCTGAACGAGAAGCAGGGCCCCGTCTTCAAGGCGAAATCCGACCCCCGCGTGACCCCTGTCGGGCGGTTTCTCCGCAGAACGAGCATCGACGAACTGCCTCAACTGTGGAGCGTGTTCACCGGCAAACTCACCCTCGTGGGGCCCCGCCCTCACTTGCCGACGGAGGTCGCCAAGTACGACGACCACTGCTGGGACCGCCTCTCCATCAAACCTGGCCTCACTTGCTACTGGCAGGTGCAGGGTCGAAGTGACATCGACTTCGACGAGTGGATCGAGCTCGATCTGAAGTACGTGCGCGAAATGAGCACGGCCGTCGATCTTGCGATCCTCGCAAAGACGCCGCTTGCGATCTGCTCGACGCGCGGCGCTTACTAAGCGCCATCCCGGTGTATCCTCGCTGCATCCGACGGTGAACTGCGTTTGCAAGGTCGGGGCGTGATGCCGTGATCATCAAGAACTTCTTCAATGAGAAGCTAGCCCAAGCGAGCTACTTCATCGGGTGCTCAGCCACGGATCAGGCGATCGTCATCGACCCCGCACGCGACATTCGGCCCTACTTGGCTGCCGCGGCATCGCACTCGATGCAGATTGTCGCGGTCACCGAAACCCACATCCACGCCGATTACTTGTCGGGAACCCGGGAACTGGCGTCGGCGACCGGCGCCACGATGTACCTGAGCGATGAGGGTGACGACTCCTGGAAGTACGAGTTCGGGCACGAACCGAGTGTCGTGCTCTTGCGTCACGGCGACCTCATCACGATCGGCAATCTGACCCTGAAGGTGCTGCACACGCCCGGTCACACCCCTGAGCACCTCTCCTTCCTGCTGACCGACCATCCGGCAAGCTCCTCACCCAACTCCCTCTTTACCGGGGACTTCGTGTTCGTGGGCGATGTGGGCCGACCGGACCTCCTCGAGCGGGCGGCGAAGATTTCGGGGACGATGGAGAAGGGGGCGGCCGCGCTCTTCGGCTCGCTTCAAGCGCTTCAGGAGTTACCCGACTACCTCCTCATGTGGCCCGGCCACGGGGCGGGCTCGGCGTGCGGCAAGGCGCTCGGCGGAAGCCCGGCGACCTCCCTGGGCTACGAGCGCCGCACCAATTGGGCGCTTCAGGTTTCCACCGAGGCAATATTTATCGACGAGATCCTTGCCGGACAACCAGAGCCCCCCGCCTACTTCAAGGAGATGAAGCGGCTGAACAAAGCCGGACCGCCGGTCCTCGGAAAGCTTCCCCACGTCCGCCGGTCCCAGGACTCGGTGGGGCAGATCATCGACGCCCGTCCGCTCGACGAGCTCCGCAACGGGTTTCTCAGCGGCGCGATCGCCATACCTTTCGGCAAGTACTTCACCACCTGGGCGGGCTGGATGGTGAACTACGTGGAACCGATCACAATCGTAGCCGACTCCCAGGCCGGCGCCGACCAGGTAGCGTTGGACCTCGCCTCCATCGGCCTGGATCAGGTTGTCGGATGGATCGACGTCAAAGAGCTCGATCCGAACCGGTTCACCCCGATTCATACCGACACAGGTGCAACGTTCAACCGGGATGCCTTGATTCTGGACATCCGCGGCGCGGGCGAACGGTCAATGTCACATATCGCCGGCTCCGTGCACATCCCTCTCGGCTACCTTCGTGAGCGCATCGACGAGCTACCTCGCGACCGCGAGATCGTGGTTCACTGCGCCTACGGAAGCCGGTCGCCGATCGCCTACTCGATTCTAAAGAGTGCCGGCTTTTCCGATGTGCGCGAGCTTCTCGGCGGACTCTCGGCGGTGGAAGCCACCCGCCCCGAGCTGGTGCTGACCGGCTAATTCCGATGGGAGCTCCCGCCGCCTTCACCACTCGGCTTCTCTCGCCTGAAACTTGGGAGGCGTTCTCGAAGCTGGTCGAAACGAACGGAGGCATCTGGGGCGGATGCTGGTGTATCGCGTACCACCTCGACCCGCTGGGCCCAAAGGGGCAGTGTAAGCCCTATCGGGAAACCAAAGAACGGCTTGTTCGCGAGGGCCGCGCGCAGGCGGCGCTCGTCTTCGAGGGCGACGAAGCGGCGGGCTGGTGCCAGTTTGGCCGGCCCATCGAACTGCCGAACCTCAAGAACCGAAAGAACTACGAACAGGGCCTAGATCGGCTGCCTGATTGGCGCATCACCTGCTTCTATGTTGGAAAGGCTTTCCGGAAGCGGGGGGTGGCCAATGTGGCGCTGGACGGTGCCCTCGCCGAGATTGCGCGCTCAGGCGGCGGGGTGGTCGAGGCGTACCCGGAGGAAGTTCTCGGCCGAAAGACGTCCTCGTCGTTCCTGCACATGGGAACGATGCCGATGTTCGAACGCAGGGGGTTCGAGCGGGTCCGGCAGATAGGCATGCACCAGTGGGTCGTGAAGAAGCTGGTGGAGAGGGCCCGAGGGCCGGTGGTGGAGATGATGGGATTCGAACCCACGACCTCTGCAGTGCGATTGCAGCGCTCTCCCAGCTGAGCTACATCCCCGGGACAGGCTGAAATTGTACCAGCCGGGCTCCGAGCCTGAGAAGCGTGGCCAAATCGGGCGGCACAGCCGCCAAGCTGGGCCTATTGCGCGCGATTAAAGGGTGGCCGACAACTCATTGGCCACCCGATAGAGTTCTTCGACCATCTCCGCAAGGAAACATCGACCTTTCCCCTTTGCCCGTTCGTACCATGGGTTCATCAGAACGCTTCGAAGGAGGAATACGCCCTCGCTCCGATACTCGGCCTCCGAAGCGCCAAGCCGTTCAAGGAGCGGGTGAACCGTCAACGGCCGGTACTGCCCCGCCGTCAGGGTTGTCCGGCTGACAAAGAACTTCTGATCGTAGATCCGCCCTCCGCCATCTTCCGGAACGGTAAAGCGGTCGTAAATCGCCTTGTTCAACACGTTGATATCGACCAAGCGAACGTTCGGTCGCTTCGGCACGAACGCGTAGCACACGATATTTGAGCCTGGCGGCGTCAGCGTCACCGCGTAGCAAGAAGTCGGTGTCCAGTCGGGATAACTCTCGAGCAGCGCGTACAGCTCCGCCGCGTTTCGCACGGTCTGCTGGATCAATCGTCCGTGTCCCGTCGAATCGAGAGGAATCAACGTGTGGCTCAGCCAAACCGAAGCGGCCGCCGCCCCGGGTTTGCTGCCCTCTAGGATATACACGCCCACGCCTTTGTTCTGGCGCTCCTCCTCGGGGCCCTGCATACCCGCGGCGATATACGGCGCCTCCTGACGAACCAGCGGCTTGACAAGGTTGGACTTGAAGCAAACCGCGCCCGCCGGATAAGGGATGTACCCGAGCTTGTGAGGGTCGATCGTGATCGAGTCAGCCTCGCCGAGTCGTTCTAGCGCGTCGCAGGCGTGGTGAACCGGCAACTCGAGCGGAACTCGGCGATCCTCACCGGCGATGTGCATCTCCGCCCATGGCTCCCCGAGCCCCATCCGAGAGGGGTTCGTCATTGTTCGCAAGTAACCCCCGTAAGCGCCGTCGACGTGGATCCAGAATGAACCCGAACCATCCAAGCGGCGCTTCTCCCGCAAGTCGAGAACTCGGTCAACCGGATCGACCGCGCCCTCCTCGGTGGTGCCGACCACGGGCACGACGGCTACTGCCCGATTCCCCTCCCGGTTCATCCGATCTAGCTGGCGGTCGAGCTCGCCAACATCCATCCGGAAGGTCGAATCGACGCCGATCGAAATGAGGCCGTCCCGACCGAACCCCATCAAATCCATCGCTTTTTCGAAGCAGTAATGATGGCTTTCCGGCACGAGCACGACCGGGCGACGCCCATCGCGCGCTGCCACCGAGTACAACCCGCGTTCGACAACGCAGTTCTCACATCCCCGATACGCGGCCACGATCTCCGTAACTCCGATTCCCTGGGAGTTCCCGTCCGTAAACACCCGGGCAAACGCTTCTAGGCTAGCTTGCGGCGAGACCTCATACCGCTCTTCGGCAAGGTCGAGCGTCCGCCGCATTTCGGCCACCACGCCTGGCAGATATGCCACCGTTCGGGCAACCCAGAGAGCCTCGAGATTTGCGATTGTCCCACCGCTCGTGAGGTGCCCCCAACTATCATCCCCGTAGCCGAGCATCCGGTTGATGAGCGCGCTTGCCTCGAGTTCTAACCACACCGTCACCGGGGCTGCCTCGCGACTCACGTTGTTGGGGTTGTATAGCATCGCCGCGAAATAGCCGGCGATGCTGGGTAGCGTTTGCTCAGCCACCATGTGAGCGGCATACCGTGGACTGTGGAATGGGAAGTCGGCCTTGAGTCGGGCGAGCAGTTCTTGGAGCCGATCCTCGAACGCATCGTGAAAGTCCTCGGCATGCCGGCTCGCATGGGCATCGACGACGATCCCGTCTTCCGGGAAATAGTTCCGGCGCCAAGCGTAGTAGTCCTGAACCACTCGCCGCAAGGCGAGCTCAAACCAATCTCCGTTCTCCGCCTTCGGTCCGGCGAACCAGCCCGAGGAGCTGCTGCTCATGGCGTCAGTGTAAGCCAGACGGCACGTGGGGCGGGGAGACAGGCATCTGACTTTAGCGCCACAATCGAACTATGCTCGCCTGCCTCGCCGCCGCCTTAGCCATGCAACCCGACAACACGTTGACCCGCCAGGAGAAGCGCGACGGGTGGATCCTGCTGTTCGACGGCAAGACCACCAAGGGATGGCACAGCTTTAAGCAGAAGGGGATTCAGCCGGGCTGGACGGTGAAGGAGGGCGTGCTCGCCATCACCGACGCCGAGCATGCCGGCGACATCGTCACCGACGGCAAATACGATTGGTTCGAGCTGCAGCTCGACTGGAACGTCGGCAAGGGCCAAAACAGCGGGGTCATGCTCCACGTCGCCGACGACAGCGAAACGATTTGGACATCGGGCCCCGAGGTCCAGATTTACGACGACCACGGGGAGCCGGGCGCGCAGAAGAACGGCTGGCTCTATGACCTCTACGACTCGAAGGTCGACTCAACCCACCCGGCCGGGCAGTGGAACCACTTCCGAATCCTTGTGACGCCGGAGAAGTGCGAGACCGACGTGAACGGCGTGAAGTACTACGAGTGGGTTTGGGGCAGCAACGACTTCTGGGCTCGCGTCGCCGCCAGCAAGTTCCACCAGTGGCCCGAGTTCGCCAAGCTCACCAAGGGCACGATCGGCCTTCAAGGCGACCACGGCCTAGTTCAGTTCAAGAACATCAAGCTCAAGCCCATCAAGGTCGACGGTCCCGAGTTGTGAGTTGACAGTCCTCAGACTGAGGACCATCAACTGACGACCTTAAACTCAGACCGAGAAGCCCGGCCGGAACGCGGGCTTGATCAGGCTGTCGAACTCGTGCGTTCCTCTCGTCTGCAAGTTCTTGGCGTCCCATTCGACTTTCGGGCCGTCGGCCCAGATCGCCAGGTTTCCGAGCAGCACGGTTTCTGCCAGCGGCCCTGAATACTCGGGGAAGTTGGACCGGGCCGGCTTTCCGCCGAGCGCAGCACGAGCGAACTCCGCCATGTGGCCGGGCGACTCGTCCACCTGGATGTCCGGGATCGTCCCGCCGCCGACGATCGTGAAATTGGTATTTGACTCGTCGTGGTTGAAGATCGTCGCGTGCTCGCACACAACGATCGAGCCGTTTCCGCCGACCGTGTCGCCGCCCACGATCGAAGCATCCGGGCGCTTGCCGCCGTCGTACCACGTGAGCTTC
>DATGIR010000337.1:0-2161 GCA_035295605.1 Fimbriimonadaceae bacterium
AGTAGCGCAGTGCAGGTCGGCCCGTTCTGGGCCAACTCCACTAGGGGGTCATGCAACTTTCCTGGACCGGGCGGGTTCCTGTGGAAAGCGAGGGTCAACATTTTTCCGGTACGGCCGGGGCCCCCGCCTTCGGCACCGATCTTTTTTCTTCAACCGCCCGCTATCGCCCCAGGATGTGGCTGTATCGTTGTTCGAGATCCGCGAGCAAGAGCGGCCGTTGCTTCCGTGAGCGAGCACGGCGCATGACCTTGCGGCGGCTCTCGGCGTCGCGCTGGCACGATGGAGGAACGGCCTTGCGGCTCGGGATGAGCTCGTTGGCTGCAAACGGGCCTGGATGGCGACGGTGGGCGTCGAGGGTCACGAGGAGTGTCGGCCCCTCGTGGACGAGGCGTACGCCTGCATGGGCGTGGCCGTGGATGCGGCGCTGGTGTCCCTTGGGGAGCCGGAACCACCGCTCAAGGTCCAAGTTGTCGCTGGGGAGGTTGCAGCGACCGCAATCCACGAACAGCCCGGGAGCGAAGCGCTCCATCACGCCGGCCATGTGGTCGTGGAGGGGCGAGGGCGTTGCCCGATACCCGAAGGCGATCTCGTCGAAGTCGGCTCTGCGGCTGCGGGTCGAGCCGAGGTCGGGATCGAGGGTGCTGTAGACGAGGCGGAGCTCGACAACGTCGCGTGCCACCTCCTCAAGGGTCGCTTGCGTGTGGGCGAGCCCCTTGTCGATGCACGTCACGAGCTGCATCAACTCGCGATCGCAGGGCCCCCCTTTTTCGGCTCCACGCAACGTTGGAGCGAAGCACGAACCTCTCCGAGCGCCTCCGCCATGCGGAGGCCGGGTGGGTCGAGCGGTCCTCCCTGGTCATCGTTCAGGATTCCGCGGATCCCTGCGGCATACGCGAGGGCGATGTCCTGCGCCTCGGAACGCGCCGAGCCCGGGACCATCGACGCGCCCGTCAGTGCCGCTGGGGTCGAAGCCGAAAGCGGCGCCGGCGTCGGCGGTACGACCTCGCCCGAGGACGCGGAGAGGTTCGACTTGTTGCGGCGTTCGTCGAGGATGCGCCGCTCCACCTGACGCAGCCCACGGACCTTGCGTCGCATCTGCACCTTCGCGTGGCTGTCGCGCTCGAGCACCGGCTTGGCGAGATCGCGAAGGAAGTGGTTGCGGCAGTAGCGATGCGGGACCCCGGCAAAGACCTCGGCGATGCCGGTGACGAACGCCTTCTGCTTGTCCGAGATCCAAAGCCGCACCGGCTTGCCCAACTGCTTCGCCCATGCGTCGGCCTGCTCGAACACGCTCTTCACCTCCGGCCCCGAGCTCGACAGCAGCGGCGTCGCGAACCACACCCGTTTGAGCCTCAACTCGCGGACGACGTACAGCGTCTCGTGCCCCTTCTCGGGCTGCAGACCGTCGATCGTGAGCACCAGGTCCTTCACGTTGCGGTAGGCGTCGGCCAGGGACTCCGGCGCGCTCTCGCGCGCCGCGACGATCGCCTGATAGCGCTTGAGGTAGTCCTCGACGAGATCAGGCGACACGGTGATGCTGTAGCTGTCGATGAGCTCGGCGCGGATCTGGGGCACGCTCCAGTTGCGGGCGAAGCGACGGTGCCCCATCCAGGCGAACACGTCCCAGCCAATGGTCCAGAACGGCGGTGCCACGCTCATCTCCGCCGCCGACTCGACGACCTCACGGTGACCCGGGCACGCCTTGTCCATGCAGTGCGCGATCTTGCTCACCAGATGGGTGGCGCCCGTCAGCAGGTACAGCCGTCGGTCTCGGTGCTCGTAGATGTGGGTGAACCCCCTGCAGTGAGAGCACCGCCGATCCTCCGGCTCCGGCTCCACCACCAACTCCTGGAACTTGATCCCGGGATCCCAGCGAAGATGCGCCATGCCCAGCCGCTACAGCAGCCCCTCACCTCGGGCCAAATTCTTGGGGAGTCGGCGGGCCGTTGAAAAAACATGGACCTGTCGGATATGGTCGTTGGAGTAATCCGCGTCAAAACAGAGCTTGGCCTTGTCGTGGCTGGGAACGGGCGAGCTCATGACGGTACACCACGTGTTCCCGCCGCCGCTCTATGACTTCGGGTACAAGAAGTTCCTCGCGGACGCTCCCGCCGGAGACGCGCTCATCGGCACGATTCAGCATATTGGCGCCTAAGCGGCA
>DATGIR010000338.1:0-16464 GCA_035295605.1 Fimbriimonadaceae bacterium
TCGCCGCCACCGAGCGATCGAGCCGCTGTAGATCGGCTGACGAGCCTGCCATTTCGAAGCCGTATTGATGGGACGCGAGTTCTCCGTGTGGTGGTCCACCGCATCGTCCCAGGCGAGACCGGTGGACTTGACGAGCGCCCGTTTTGATTCACTGGGCTGCCACACCAGCTGCTCGTAGTCCAACTCGAACATCCGGCCGGGCGGCAGCACCTCGCGCCAATGCTCCATGAGGCGAAGGTAATCCTTGTAACACGCGGCCAGATCCTCGAAGGAGTGGGCGAAATTGACCGGGATCATGGCCTGATAGGCGGAGACGCACGTGTCAATCGGGTTACGCCGACAGTGGACGATCGTGGAGTTCGGAAACATAAGATGGATCAAACCGACCCACATGAAGTTGAACGGCATCTTGTCGGTCACGCGGCTGGTTCCTGAACTGTACACATCGGCGAGATTGAGGTAACCGTCCGCCAACTCCTTCAACCGAGTCGGTTCCGCTTCGAGCTCCCCCGACTCGGGCGCCCGAAGCTGGACGTATGTCAGCTCGCCCATGGCGCCGACGTCGGGATGGCTGGAGAGAATCTGCTCGGTCAGGGTCGTACCTGAACGCATCATCCCGACGATGAAGACCGGAAGATTCGAGTCGGACCCGTGCGTCCCGAGCTTCGCCATGAGCTCAGGGTTGTATGTCTCGATGATTGAATCGACCTTGCGCGCGTGCTCGGCGGCATCGAACGGATCGGTAGCGCACTCGTTCTTCGTGATCGCATTGCCCTGGCGGAAGTGGGGCATTGCCATCTCATACTCGCCGAGGTCGTCGTACGCCTTCCCGAGCGCAAAGTGAAGATGCACCTTCGCCTCCGGCGGCAGATCGGGCTGGTCCACAAGTGCATGCATGGTGGGGAGGGTGGACCGGTCCTCCGAACGGAACTTCGAGGCGTTGACGAGCTCCCGATACAGTCGCGCGTCCTTCGGGCTTAGGGCCAAACCGTCTTTCACGAGCTGCTTTGCGTCGGAAAATTTTCCCGTCTCCTGAAGGAGCTCGGCCAGCAGCATCCGCGGCTGGTCGGCCCGCGGCGCCATATGAACGGCTCTTCGCAACGCCGCTTCCGCTGCCGTATTCTCGCCGAGCGCGATGTTCGCGCGTCCGTACGCGACGAGTAGCTGCGGGGATTTGGATGCACCATCCATTCCACGACGAAGCGCTTCGTCTGCCTCCGCGATCCGGCCCTGGCGCCGAAGTACTGCGCCCAAGTTCACGAGGCTGTTGGGTTGCCCCGGCATGAGCTCGACGGCTCGACGCAGCGCGGCTTCAGCCTCGGGAAGCCGGCCGGCGAGGTACAGCGCATAGCCCAGACGGTCGTGGGCAGATCCGTAATCCCTTTGAAGGGCTACAGCTCGCTCGAGCGCGGCGACCGCCTCGTCAACGCGCCAAATATCCAGGTGGCAGATTCCCCGTAGGAAGTGCGCTTCGGCCAACTCCGGCTCGGTCGACAGAGCTCGATCGCACAGGTCGATCGCAGCTTTCTGTCCGCGAAGCGAGCGGAGGACACGCGCCAATTGAAGCATGGCAAGCACGAAGCCGGGCTGGAATCCCAGAGCCCGCTCGAGGAGCTCCTTCGCGAGAAGGGTTTGGCCCGTGCGCGCCGCGAGAATCCCCAACTCGACCATAGCGATCGCATCGCCAGGATCGGAGTCTAATAGCTCCCGATAGTACGCCTCTGCCTGAGGGATGCGACCACCCCTCGTCGCGGACCGTGCCGCCTCGAGTTTCGAAGCGCGGGCCGCGGCAGGCAACGCTGCCTTGCTCTCCACCCTCGCGGTTCTACCGCAACAACCAAGGTGAATCGGACCTTTCTAGGACTCCTTAAGTCTGTGAAATTGCATAGGAATCGGCAAATTAAACAAACTTGCCAAAACGTACCGTTTCCTTACTGAAACGGAACGAAAACCCGCTCGATCGGTCCGTACCCCTATTTGAGCTCGGGAAACGCCTCCAGAAGCTCTCCAATCCACGGTTCAAAGTTGCGCCATCGCGCCACCGAGGAGCGATAGATCGGCTGCTTGGCTTGCCACCGGGAAGGGGTGTTGATGACGCGCTTGTTCTCCCTATGCTCCAACACGGCGTCATCCCACGGCAGATCGAGGAACTCGAGGACCCGCCGCAGGTGCGGTTCACGATCCGTGACGAACTCCTCGTATTGAATCTCGAGGAACCGGTCGGAGGGCAGCACCGCCCGCCAATGAGCCATTAGCCGATGGCACTCTCGGTAGTAGAAGGCGATGTTGTCGAACGAGTTCGCGTAGTCCGCCGCGATCGGCGTGGTGTAGATCGAAAGGCAGTTGTCCAACGCGCCGCGAGCGCAGTGAATGATTCGCGCCTCGGGAAAAGCAACGTGAATGAGGCCGGCAACCAAGTAGTTGTCGGGCATCTTGTCGGTCACGCGCTCCCCGGTCGGCGCGGCCGCCTTGAGCCGGTCCAGGTATCCAGCGGCGAGTGCGCCGACCGTCTCGCCATCCAACTTCCCGGCCACCGCGATCGGGATGCCGTGAACCGAAAGGTAAGTGAGCTCACCGGCGGCCGAAACCTGCGGGTGACTTGATATCACCTGCTCCAGGAGCGTCGTCCCGGATCGAATCATGCCAAGGATGAAAGTGGGACGCGGAGAGTTGGAACCATAGCGCACCGCCTGATTAAGCGCCTGCGGCGTGAAAACCGCAATCATTCGGTCGATCAAGTCCGAAAGCGCCTTTCGATTGAATTCGGCCGCCGGACGCGTAACACGCGAAGCCCGATTCGCCTCGTGAAAGTGGCGCATCGCGTCCTCGAACTCCCCAAAGTCGTCATGCGCCTTGCCCAGCGCATAGTGAAGCTGGGACCGCTCCTCGGGCGGAATCGAGGGCTGGCGGCCCAGCCGCTCCAGGGCATCGACCAACGGCCGATCCTGATCACGTACCTTCGAGCAGTAGAAGAGGTCGTAGTAGAGCCTGATCTGATGGGGGTCGAGACCGATCGCCGTTCGATACGCATCCGCGGCCTCGCCGAACTGACCCTCATCGGTAAGGACGGAAGCGAATTGTCGCCAGAGTTCCGGCTGCGCCGGATCGACCTCGACCGCGCGCCGAAGAACGGACTCGGCCTGCTCGGTAGCGCCGATAGCGATGAACGCCCGAGCCACCCGGACGAGGGCCGCGGGCGCGTTTCCGGCGCATGCAACGGCCTGCGAAAACGCCTCGTGCGCCTCTTCTTCGTTTCCGCCCGCCACGAGCGATTGGCCAAGGTTCACGTAGGTATTTGGGAGGGTTGGCGCAAGCGCGATCGCCTGCCGGTAGGCGCCGAGCGCCTCCTCGGTTCGACCTACGCGCTGCAGGGCAAAACCGAGGCGGTCGAACGCCATCGGGTTCTGGGGGTCGAGGCTCACCGAGCGTCTAAGCTCGCCGACTGCCTCTTCGTTCAGCCACTGATCCAAGAGACAGATGCCGAGTACGAAGTGGGCGTCGGCGTGGTTGGGGTCGAAGCCAAGCGCCTGGCGTGCGGCGTGAACGGCTTCGTCGTGGCGCAGGGCGCTCCGGAAGAATCGGGCAAGCCCGACCCACGCTTCGACGCAGCCGGGCTCACGGTTCAGGATTCCCTGATAGGTCAGGCGGGCCAGCTCGGCCCGGCCGGTTCGGCTTGCGATCCTGGCAAGAAGTAATCCAGCTGGAACACTCGCCGGGTTGGAAGCCAGCGCGGTTCGCACTTGCGCCTCCGCCTCCTGGATTCGTCCATCGCGCTCAGCCCTTTGCGCGGCGGCAAGCGGAACGGAGCCGGGGTCGGGTTGAGGGCTGTGCATCGGACTCTCTCGCCGGGCCGGGGACCCGCCAACTCCATTATGTTGCCCTACCGAGGCAGCAAGAGCGGAGCGGGCCCGGCTCTTGGTACCCTCGGAGGGAGTTTGCTGAGACCTGCGAGCGTTGCGGCCCGCCTTTTGCACGGCGAGGTGATGAGATCATGAACACCGCCCTGCGAGAGCTGGAGGCCGAGGCCGTCTACGTCATTCGCGAGGTCGTGGCGCAATTTGAGCGACCGGCGCTTCTCTTTTCCGGCGGCAAAGACTCCACCGTCATCGCCCACCTCGCCTCCAAGGCGTTCGCGCCGGCGCCGATCCCGTTTCCGCTGCTCCACGTCGACACCGGGCATAACTTTCCGGAGACGCTCGAGTTCCGGGACCGGCTCGTCGAGCGGCTGGGTATCCGGCTTGCCGTCCATTACGTGCAAGACTCGATCGACGCCGGCCTCGTGTCCGAGGAGACCGGCCCCCGCGCGAGCCGAAATGCCCTTCAGACGGTAACGCTGCTGAGCGCAATCTCCGCGTTGAATCTGGATGCCTGCATCGGCGGCGCCCGGCGAGACGAAGAGAAGGCCCGCGCCAAGGAACGCTTCTTCTCCCATCGCAACACGCAAGGCCAGTGGGATCCGAAGTCGCAGCGGCCGGAGCTGTGGAACCTGTTCGACGGCCGCAAGCACAAGGGCGAGCACTTTCGCGTCTTTCCGCTGAACAACTGGACCGAGCTGGATGTTTGGCGCTACATCGCCGCCGAGGCGATCGAGCTTCCGAGCCTCTACTTCAGCCACGAGCGTGAGACGATCGAGCGGGACGGCACGCTTTGGGCCTGGATCGAGTACATCCAACCTGAGCCGGGCGAGGTACCCGTCAAGCGGCGCGTCCGGTTCCGAACCGTGGGGGACGCCACCTGCACCGCCGCGATGCTCTCCGAGGCCGCCACTGTGGAGGACGTCATTCGCGAGCTGCTCGAGCTCCGGGTGAGCGAGCGGGCGAGCCGGATGGACGACCGGCGCTCGGAATCCGCGATGGAAGACCGGAAAGCCAGGGGGTACTTCTGATGGCAGCAGACCTCCAGGACGCGCAACTCGACCTCATCCGCATCTCTATCGCGGGAAGCGTCGACGACGGCAAGAGCACGCTTCTCGGACGTCTGCTCCTCGAGACCGGGCAGATCTACGAAGACCAGTACGCCGCGCTCGAGCGCGGGAGCGCGCACCGTGGCGAGGCGAGCGTGAACCTTGCTCATTTGACCGACGGGCTCAAAGCCGAACGCGAGCAAAACATCACCATCGACGTTGCCTACCGGTACATGACGACCCCGACACGGCGCTTCATCATTGCCGACACTCCCGGCCACCAGCAATACACGCGGAACATGGTGACGGGCGCTTCCACCGCCGATGCCGCACTGATCCTCGTCGACGTGCAGAACGGGGTCACCGACCAAACGCGCCGCCACCTCTTCATCTGCTCGATGCTCGGGATTCCGCAGGTCGCTGTGATCGTCAACAAGATGGATCTCGTCGATTACGCCGAAACAGCCTTCACCGCGATCCAGACGGAGCTCAAGGCGCTCGTCGGACGGCTCCAAATGCCTCCGTTGACCTATATCGCAACCTCCGCGGTTGTTGGCGACAACGTGATGCGGCGCACCGATGCCATGCCGTGGCACATCGGTCCCACCGTGCTGGAATTCATGGAGGGGCTCTCCGCCGCGACCTGGCTGAACCCGCCCGAGCTTCGGATTCCGGTGCAGTACGTGGTACGCCCGGATCGCACCTTCCGCGGCTACGCGGGGCGCATCGCCTCCGGCACCGTGCGACGCGGCGACGAGCTGCTCGCCCTGCCTTCGCGCCAGCACGCGAAGGTTGAGCGGCTCTCGAACGTCGACGGGCCGGCCGACGAAGCCGGAACCGGTGAGAACGTAATCATCGAGCTCGACCGCAACGTGGACGTGAGCCGGGGAGACCTGCTCGTTCGGCCGCGAAACGCCCCCTTCGCCACGCGGGCGTTCGAGGCGATCGTGTGCTGGATGGGAAACGCGCGCTCGGTCCGGGGCAAGTCGTACGCCCTTCGCCAAACCACACGCGAGGTTTCGGCGACGATCACCGAGGTGATGTACCGGTTCGACGTCGCCACGTACCACAGGGAGAACGTGACCGAGCTGGGCGCCAACGATATCGGGCGCGTGGCCATTCAGACCGGGCAGCCGATGTTTCTGGATACCTACCAGCACAACCGGGCGATCGGCGCGTTCATCCTGATCGACTCGATAACCAACGAAGTCGTCGCAGCGGGCACCGTGACGAGCACGGCCCGCACCGACGAGGCCGCCGAGCTCGTGAGTGAGGCGCCGGTCGTCTGGCTGATCGGCCTTTCGGGAGCCGGCAAATCGACGATCGCCGACGCGGTCGCCGAGCGGCTCCGGCTGCAGGGTGTCCCGGTTGCCCGGTTGGACGGGGACGACCTGCGCGGCGGCCTCAATTCAGACCTCGGCTTTAGCCCGGAAGATCGGCGCGAGAACCTGCGCCGCGCCGCCCACGTCGCCAAGCTGTTCGCCCGCGCCGGGAACGTGACGGTGTGCTCATTCATCACGCCCACCGAGGCGGACCGCGCCCTCGTCCGCGAGGTGATCGGCGAGTCCTTCATTGAGACCTACGTGAAGGCAAGCCTCGAAACGTGCGAGGGTCGGGACGTCAAGGGCCACTACAAGCGGGCCCGAGCGGGCGAGCTACCTGACTTCACCGGCATTGGCTCCGTGTTCGAGGAGCCGAAGCATTCGGAACTGGTTCTCGACTCGGAGGGCACCGCCGTCGACGAGTGCGCGACGCGGCTCACCGAGCTGATCAACGAGCGCCGCTGATCCTAAAACGCGTGCTCACGTCCTGATAGAATGGCGGCATTTCGTGTGTTGCATACAGGGGGCCGAGGTAACCGGTTTCCCAGGAGGACTTATTGATGCTCAACTCGCGCTTTGCGCTCGTGACCTTCATCGGGCTGGCCGGACTCGCCGCAAGCCCGGCTGCGACCTTCACCATCACCAAACTCGGCACCGTCAAGCACGCCTCGGGCGGAGACGTCGACTATACGCCGGCAGTCGGGGAGACATACAGCCTCGGCATTCACTACACGCAAGCAGGGAAGGCCGGAAGCGCCTACGATATCCTCTTCCGGCTTGCGGATAAATGGGCGACGGTCCACGTGACCGATACCAGCCCCGGCGACAAGTATTACTCGGCTGATTTCACCTTGCCATTGGACGACAAGATCGATATCCAGGCCACCGTCGATCCGGCCGGCCAAGAGATGCCGCTTCATGGCGCTACGAAGACCGGCAGCTTCACCCCCACCCCTCCCTCATCGGCCCTAGACTTCTATGACGAGGTCGAGCTTCAGGTCAAGCAGACGATGACCTACCCGCTCCAACCGAACGGCAAGTACAGTTTCCACTTCCTTTCCGGCGTCCCGATCACAGATGGCTGGCAGACGGCCACGATAAGCACCCTGAAAGTGAACGGCAAGAACGTTCCTTCGGTGAAGATGCCCATGCCGACGCTTTTTCCGCTGTTCTATTGGGCCGGTTCCGGGCTGACGTCGCCCACGGTGAGCACCGACGAGGAGTGCGTCGTGAAGGTGCGCGCCCAGCGGGTGAACCCAGACAAGCTACGACAAGTCACATGGGCCGACATCGACGCCTTGCCCGGCATCGACGTCTTCAAGTACTTCACCCAACCGGAAGCGGTGATTCAGTCGACCAGCCCGGTCATCAAGCAGTACGTGGAGAATGCCCTCGGCGGGGCCAACTACCGCTCGAAGTACAAGCCGTACGACGCCTGCCGAAAGGTGTTCCAGTATGTGGTCGCCCACTGCAACTACTTCTATCCGAAGCCCGGCCAGCCCGATAACCGGGCCCAGAACGCGGTCGAGATGGCGCAGAAGGGAATCGGCGACTGCGGAAGCTTCAGTATGCTGCTCGTCGCCTGCTACCGGCACATGGGGATTCCTGCCCGCGATGCGTGCGGGGCGTGGATCGGCACCGATGCCGGCCACTGCTGGAGCGAGATGTGGTTCCCGAAAGCCGGGTGGATCGTGACGGACGGCTCGCTGAGCGATCTGACGTCGACGTCGGGCAAGTATGCCTACTACTTCGGCTACATTCCCGACCTCAATGCCCGCTTCGCCATCATGCGGGGCAACACGTTCAGCTACGCCGACGCGTCCACGAGCTGGCTCCAGGGCCCGATGTGGACGCCGATCGTCTCGAACGCCGCGCTGCTCGGCGGCGAGGTGACCGGCCACACGGTGGTCACCGAGGTGACCCAGAACGCCGGCTCGATTCTTCGTGCCAACGCGCACCTGATCGCCCCGGCGTGGAACGTCCACGACCTTCAGCGGCTGCAGGGCAAGTTCTTGCTCAAGCCCGTGCCTCGGCGTCCGTAGCGATAACTGCCGGCGGCGGGGCGCCGCCGCCGGTAACATCTCGCTCGTGCCCGCTGCTCAGCTTTCTCACGTCATCGGATGCTCCGCGCATGCCGCCGATGAGCCTCTGATCGCCTCCGAGAATCCATCGGATCCCGGCGACGTCGTGGCTCTGGCCCCGGATGCGAGCGCGGCGACCATCGACCAGGCGGTGTCTTCGGCGGGAGAGGCCTTCGCAGCATGGCGGACCCAACTGGCGAGTGCACGCGGAAACCTGCTGTTTGCCTGGGCGGACGCGATGGCGGCCCGGCAAGAGGAGATTGCCCAGGCAGTCTGTAGAGAGGTCGGTAAACCCATCCTGGAGGCGCGAGGCGAAGCCGCCCGGTGCGTGGCGCTCCTCCGGTACTACGCCGGGGAGGCGGTTCGCCCGAGCGGAGACGTCATTCCGAACAGCAAACCCGGCGGGATACAGTATGCGGTCCACCAGCCGGTCGGTGTGGCGGGCCTCATCACCCCGTGGAACTTCCCAGTCGCGATTCCAATTTGGAAGGCGGCCCCCGCTCTCGCGTTCGGCAACACCGTGGTCCTCAAGCCGAGTGAACTCTCGCCGTTCGCCGCGTCGCTCCTGGCAGAGACGGCCGCCGCGGCCGCCCTACCCTCGGGCGTGTTCAACGTCGTCTACGGCGGCGGCGAGGCCGGGAGCCGGTTGGTGGCCCACGCCGGGGTGAGCCTGGTTAGCTTCACCGGCTCGAGCCGAGCCGGAGCGATCGTCGCCCAGTCGTGCGCGGCGCGAAATGTGAAGTACCAGACTGAGATGGGGGGCAAGAACGTCGGCATCGTCCTAGCCGACGCCGACCTTGGCAAGGCAGCGATGTTGGTGGCGAGCGGCGCCATGCGATACGCCGGGCAGAAGTGCACCGCAACAAGCCGAGTGGTGGTGGAGCGGAAGGTGTTGGGCCCGTTTCTGGATGCTCTGAAGGACAAGATTTCGGCGCTTCCCCTGGGACCGGTCACGGACCCCGCAAGCGCGGTCGGCCCGGTCATCAGTTCAGCGTCCCGTGATCGAATTCACAAGGCGGTGAAAGGGTCTGAGCTGGCGCTCGGAGGCGCGGCGCCGGACATGTTCAAGACCGGCTACTTCGTCGCGCCGGCTGTCGCCGTCGGGGTCGACCCGAATGCCCCCCTCGCCCAAGAGGAGGTCTTTGGGCCGGTCCTCGCGGTAATCGAGGCGGACGGCTTGGATCGAGCCATCGACATCGCCAACGGAATCCGCTACGGCTTAAGCGCGGCGATCTATACGCGCGATATCGCCTCTGCGCTGAGCTACATCGACCGAATCGAGGCCGGACTCGTCCGGGTGAACGGCGACACGACTGGCGTCGACCCGTACGCGCCGTTCGGCGGCGTGAAGGGCTCGGGGTCGCACTCCCGGGAGCAGGGCCAGGCAGCGCGGGAGTTCTACACGGAAATCAAAACGGTAGAGCTCAATCCCTAGAGCTTCTTGCGCGTGCCGACGGCGCGCTCGATGACCGCCATCACGTGCTTGCGCTCGTCGCCGGCGATCGTCAGCCGAGGGGGACGGGTGCGTTCGTGGCCCATTCCCACGACCTGCTGGGTCAGCTTGATGTACTGCACGAATTTGGGCAGCGTATCCAGCCGAAGCAGCGGCAGGAACCACCGGTAGAGCTCGAAGGCTGCCTGGTCCTCGCCCGCCACGGCGAGGTCGAATAGCTTCACCGACTCGGCGGGGAAGGCGTTGACGAGACCGGCGACCCACCCGACCGCACCCGCCGCGATCCCTTCGACGATGGCATCGTCGACCCCGACGAACAGCGCCAACCGGTTGCCAAGCAGCGCCCGGATGGCGGTCACTCGCCGAACATCGGTGCTCGACTCCTTCACCGCCTCGAGATTCGGATGCTCCGTGGCCAGCTCCGCGATCTGCTCGGGCAGGAAGTCGATGCCGTAGGCGACCGGGTTGTTGTAGAGCATGCACGGCAGTGACGTCGCGCGAATGACCGAGGCGACGTGGGCCTTGTTTTCGCGCCAATCGCCCTTGTACACGTACTGTGGAAGCACCATGAGACCCTGGCACCCGGCCTTTTCGGCCTCCTTCGCCAGGGTAACCGCCTCATCCGTCGACAGCGCGGAGATTCCCGCGATAACCGGCCTGTCGGTGACATCGATGCAGGTCTTCAGCACTTCCAGCTTCTCCTCGTGGGACAGGGTCGCCCCCTCCCCTAGAGAGCCGAGCGCCACCAATCCCTTGCATCCGGCGTCGAGCTGCCATCGCGCGTGTTTGGCGAGAAAGGCATGGTCGACGTTTAGAGCTTCGTCGAACGGAGTGGTGATCGCGGGAAAGACGCCGTGCCAAATCATGGAAGGTTGGCCCCCTCACAGGCCGCCAAGTCTTTTACCTCGGTTGGGAAGAGCGGCGGTCGGACCCGGTCCGGTTCCCAGCCGAACAGTGCCCGCGCGGCGGGTCCGCACACTCGACCCTGACACGGACCCATCCCGATTCGTGTGTAGAGCTTTGCTTGACGCGCGCACCAAGCCGGCTCGATCTCGCCAAGCCGGACGTCCTCGCACCGGCATAGGATCGTGTCCGCGTCAGCCAGCTGGAGCACTTCGGGACGCAAGGCGAAATGGCGCTCGAGGAGAAAGCGAAAGTCTGAGAGCCGCTCGATCTTCGCCTGGAGTCTCGAATCCGAGATCCCGGCAGCCGACTTCCCCGCGAGCTCGCCCTGCGCCAGGGCTAACTCAAGGCCACCGATCCCGGTCGGCTCGCCGGCCGCGAAGATTCCCTCGACCGACGTCATCTGGCGTTGGTCGACCTCGACGCTTCCCCTAACGACCTCGCACCCGAGGAGGGAAGCAAGCTCGGCGTTCGGCACGAGCCCATACGCGCAGGCGAGAAGATCGCAGGGCTCTTCCCAGCAGCGCTTGCCGTCCGTCAGCCGCACGGCTTCGAGCCGATCGTCGCCGATTGCCTCCGCTACCCACGCGCCGCTAAGGTACGGCGCCACGCCGAGGTCGATGATGTATCGCGCGCCCTCGATGATCCGGTCTCGGTTAAGGGCATGCAGGGTGAAGAACGCCAAGGTACGCCAAGAAGCCAGCTCGAAGACGCCGACGACGTCGGCTCCCGCCCTGGCGAACGAGGCGCCCACCGCGAGCAAGAGGGGCCCCGAACCAGAAACGACGACCCTCCGGCCTTCGAAATCGGCCCCGCTCTTCAGGAGAGCCTGGGCGCCGCCGGCGCCCATCACGCCGGGAAGAGTCCAACCCGGGAATGGGAGGAAGAGCTCGCGGGCCCCGGTGGCGATGACGAGCTTCTCATACCTGACACACTCGCGGCCTGCCTGGGTGCGAACGGCGAGTGCTCCCGGCTCCGGCGCGTCGAACACGGTCGCGCCTGCGGTGAACTCGACCTTGGCCCGCTCGAGGCGGCTCAGGAGCTTTGCAAGGTTCGTGGCCGGGGCCTTTCCGAGCGAGACGCGCCATATCTGCCCCCCCGGCGCCGGGTTGTCGTCGAGGAGGCGGACCGAACACCCGCCCTCGGCAGCGGCGGCCGCGGCGGCGAGGCCGGCGGGGCCGGCGCCGACGACCACGACGTCAGCCATCCGCGACGATCTCCATGCCGTTTCGACATACGGTCATGCAAGCGCGCTGTTGGGAGACGCCATCGATCCTGACCCGGCACTCGAAGCAGATCCCGATACCGCACAGCCCGCCGCGCGGCTCGCCGGAGACGGACGTACGACAGCCTGCCTTCCCCGCGAGTTGAAGTGCGGCGAGCACCGTGGCGCCCTCGGGCGCCGAGAACGGTTCACCGTTAATTTGAACTTGAACGATCTGTTCCGCCAAACCGCGAGGAATTAGACCCGGATTTGGCGGCAGAAGAGACTCGGCGCCGTCAGAAGCTACCGACGGCTACTGCTTACGTGGCGAAGGCAGCTTCCTCTCCCTTCCTCGGTTCGACGCATCGCCGGCGCTATCGCCGGCTCGCCCGGACTCGCGGCCGGGATCAATACCCGCATGACCCACCTGTCCGTTTCGAATCACGTCCAGGAGCGGGGTGGTCGACAACGACCGCTGTCCCGACGGGTTCGGCTGAGATCCGTCGCGGTGCAGCCAAATCCTCAGCGGCTCCTTGGGGGGCATGGCAGCCGCAACCGGTTGGTTCAGGCGCAACCGAAGCACCGCCTCATTGGTTAAATCTTCGTTGTCGTGGACATATACCGTAATCGGACGACTCGGAGACTGTTCGGCAAGCGCCTGCCACCCCCCGGCCGAGTCGACCACGTCCTGCGAAACGGTTAACCGCACGAATCGAACCTGGGTCGTCGCGATCGCGGGCTCGCCGCCGTGCTCGGTGGCGCAGAGGATCAGATAGAGCCCGCGTGTCTTCTCATCCATGCCTCGCACGCAGCCGTCGATGCGCAGGTTGCCGGGGTTCGGCTTATCGTCCGCCTCCGGCAACGCTACGATCGGCTTTCGCAGCCTGATGGCGCACTTCAGGGAGGCGAACGGGTTTCGAATCCGTTTGAGGGTGGACTCGTTCCCAGGCGCGTAGATCTCGAAATGCAGGTGAGGTCCGGTCGCGTTTCCGCTCATGCCGACATACCCGATGAACTGGCCCGCCGCAACGTGTTGACCGGGGATCAAGTCGGGGGCAAACTCCACGTCTCGATCGCCCCTGTGGTCGTGGCGGCCGAGATTGTCGTCGTTCAGGTGGGTGCCGAGGCAAGACCAACCATCGTCGCCGTAGATCCAGAATGACTCCCGCTTCATTCCGATCGTCCCCGCGAAGGGGGCCACGATCGGTGTCATCTTCGGCGCGCGGATATCGATGCCGGTATGGCGATACCGACCCCGGCTTACGTTGTAGTCGTTGTGAAAATCAGTCCAGCCGAGGACGGGAAAATACATGCCGACGACATGCTTGATGGAGGGTAACGGTTTGCGGCCGAACGGCGCGACCGGGGGCGGCGGCCCCCACTCGGGGTGAGCTTTCCAACCGGCGTTCGACAGGGCTGAAGCACCCAGAAGGACCAGAACCGCTGCACGTCGCACACACATCATATCGGCGGGGTTTTTACGTTTTGTTAAAGGTTGAAGGAAGAAAACTTGTAGTTGTAACAGTTAAGGCGCTCATTCGATACGCCCCGAAAGTCTCAAGCGACGTGCAATAAAACTACAAGTTTCGAGGCCGGGCACGCGCCCATTATAGGCCTCAGACAAACCTTCGCGCGCAATAGGGAGACGGGTCTATTGACGCATTTTCGTTCAGGATTTGATCGACAAGCAGCTTTGAAGTTCCCAAGCTGGTTGTGATTCCCAAGCCCTCGTGCCCGGCGGCGACCCAAACGCCTGGCTCGAATTCGCCGATCAACGGCAGTTTATCGGGGGTTGCCGGCCGGAATCCGGTCCAAGCACGAATCACCGAGCACCGTTCGACCGCCGGCATCATCTCCACCGCGCGAGCGAGCATCTGGTTCAAAAGGTCGTGGTTAATCGATTCATCCCAACCCACGAATTCACGCGAGGAACCAATCAGGAGCTGCCCGGTCTTCCTTGGCTGGACGTTGAAGGCGACCGACGGAGCTTCGGTCGAATGAGCGCTCTTCAGGTAGCCGAGCTCCAAGACCTGATGCCGCACCGCCCCGGGGTAGCGATCCGTGATCGCCAGGTGCCCCTTCCGCGGCTGAATCGGCAGTCCGGCGGTTAGCTCCCCCGCGTGACTCCCGGCGGCGTTGATCACCACGTCGGCGAAGACCTCTTCGCCGTCCTCGTGCCGAACGCAGCTTGGGGCGATTGACTCGACCCTGCGGCCCTCACGCAGTTTGGCGCCGTAAGCCTCTGCGCGCTCAACCAGTCGTCGGGCCGCATTCGTCGGGTAGAGCACCGCATCGCCGGGAACCCGCATCCCTCCCGCCAACCCTTTGCGCAGCCCCGGCTCCAGCGTCGCGAGCTCCTTTCCGGAGACGAGCTCCGCCGCGACACCGAGCTCCCGGTACGTGCCGATCTTCCTCTCGGCCGCCGCCATCTCCTCATCATCCGCGGCCACCCAGATCGTGCCGCACGGGTCGAACTCCGCGGGGTCCATATCGACGGCCAGCTCTCGCCAAAGGGAAACCGACAGCTGCGTCAGCGCGAATTGGGCGGGCGAATCGTCCATCACCACGAGGTGGCCCATCCCTGCCGCCGTGGCACCTCCGCCGCAATACGCGGCATCGATGAGAGTGACCCGAACCCCGCGCCGCGCCAATTCGTCGGCGCAGGCCGCGCCCACGATTCCGGCGCCGACGACGATCGCGGTCACTGCGTGGCTACGCCGGCTTCGGAATCAAGGCTGCCCGACATGATTGGTGAGGATACACCCGCCCAAGCGGTTAACATCACTGGGCCGATGTCCACCATCGGACGTCGAAACCATAATAGAGCCATGCACCGATTTATCAGCCGCTCCCTCGTTCTCGGCCTTGCGTCCTGCGTCGCCTTGGCCGCAACCGCCGCAGGCCCCGAGCCGAAGGTTGGCATCAGCGGCTCCGCCCCAAAGACGGTGAAGCACGGCGGCAAGCTCGTCGCGAGCGTCAAGTTCGCGGTCCCCGCCGGATTCCATATCTACTCGCCCACGTTCAAGGGCGTCGGAATTCCGGTCAGCTTCGAGCTTCAGGGCGCCCCGAAGGGGTTCAAGGTGGGGGCGGTGAAGGCGCCGGCCGGCGGCGAGCTCAAGGGCAATGTGCCGATGCAAGTCACGATCTCCGTTCCGGCAACCGCCAAAGGAAAGGAGTCGATAACACTCGTGGTCCACTACCAGCAATGCAACGACCGAATCTGCCTTCCGCCAGACAGGGCAACCGTCAGCCTCAGCACGGTCGTAAAGTAATTCATGCGCTTGGCGTTCAGAGGAGTTGCCGGTTTCGCGGGTTTGTGTCTCGCGGCCGGGGCATTCGCGCAGTCCACCGGATCGGGTGATGCCCTCAAGCTCGCCCTGAACAAGGGGATCGGGCCGTTCCTGATCGCCAGCTTCATCGGCGGGCTCGTGGCGCTCCTCACCCCGTGCGTCTTCCCAATGATCCCGGTGACGGTCAGCTTCTTCGCCAAGCGCGAAAAGCATCACGTTGCAGGAGCGGTTGCTTACTGCATCGGCATCGTGTCGACGTTCGCGATCGTCGGGGTCGGCGCCGCCGCGATCTTCGGGGCGGCGGGGGTCGGCAAATTCGCCGCGAACCCGATCGTCAATCTTGCCCTGGCGATCATCTTTGTCGGGCTGGCCCTGAACCTCTTCGGCGTCTACGAATTCCGGGTCCCGCTGCCGGCGGGTCTCGCCAATGCCTCCCGGTCGAAAGCCTCGTCGTTGGTCGCGCCGTATCTTATGGGGGTCGCGTTCTCGCTGACCAGCTTCACCTGCACGGCGCCAATTGCCGGCGCGCTGCTCGTGATGTCCGCCGAGGGGAAGAGCCTTGCCTATCCGGCGGCCGGGATGACCGCTTTTGGGGTCGCGTTCGCGCTGCCGTTCTTCTTCCTCGCCGTCTTCCCGCGCTTCATGACAAACCTGCCGAAGAGCGGCAACTGGCTTTCGGCGGTGAAGCCTGCGCTCGGCTTCATCGAGCTGGCGGCGGCGGTCAAGTTCCTCTCGAACGCCGACCTTTCTTGGAACCTCGGGCTGCTGACTCGGCCGGTGTTTCTGGCGACATGGACGATCTTGGCCCTCCTGCTGGGCGCCTACCTGCTCGGCTTACCCAAAGCTCTTGCCAAGACCGGCTGGGTTCGGCGCGGGCTGGCCATCGCCACCCTCTGCCTCGGGGCGTTCATGGCGCTGGGAATGCGGGGAACGCCGGTCGGAAGCATCGAGGCATACCTACCCCCGGCGGGCTATCCGTTCGGCAAGAGGCTGGACAACGTCCCGACCACCGGAACCGACGGCAAGACCTTCTTGGACACATACGAGGGGGCGGTCAAGGTCGCGGCCAGGCTACATCGCAACGTGTTCGTGGACTTCACCGGGGTCAACTGCGTGAACTGCCGCTGGATGGAGGACAACGTCTTCGTTCTCGGCTCGGTTCAGGAGCAGTTTGCCAAGATGGTGCGAACCGAGCTCTACACCGACCGATCGACGCCGAGCGACCAGGCAAATCAGAAGCTTCAGCAGCAGCTTGCCGGCACGATCGCCCTCCCGGTCTACGTGATCGTCACGCCAGAGGGGAAGGTG
>DATGIR010000339.1:0-5528 GCA_035295605.1 Fimbriimonadaceae bacterium
GCCGTTCGACCATTTGGGTCGATGCCCCGTAGAACGCAGAGCATGCTCGGCGACTAGGTCGGAACTGTTGCCGAATTCACCATCTGTCGTCGGGTTGGGTTCGCAGTTGCGCGATCCGCCAGTGGCCACGACGCTTGACAAAGTGAACGAACAATTTATGCCCGATTACGAGGTTAGGCACCTCGTCGTGATCGTCCATTTCATCTCCCTTCCGAACGCCGCCAAGCGACTGCTCTGCCGGGTCGGACAGCACGTTCCATAGCGCTTCCCGAAACCTCCGCGGGACGCGCCGATCGAATGAGGCGCGCATCCGGTGGAGGGCTGTGTACTTGAGGTCGTAGAGGATGCCGGATGGGGTTTCGATCCGGCGGAGCCCAATCCGCCGCAGGCGCCCGTCGGCGAAGCGCCAGTGCTCCCAATACTTGAGGGCCGGCGCGAAGTGGCTTCCCCCGAAGTACCTTTCGAACATGTAGTGGTCACTGAACTCGAGATCCACCACGGCCGGATTGCGCGACCGAATGTGCTGCTCCATAGGGCCGAACTGGGCGGATAGCTCGCCGTGCTGGAAGAGAATCTCGGTGTTGGGCCAACCGTTCGCGGTGCGGCGAAACACGCTCCCCGAGAGCCCGATGCCGCTCCCGCCGTACCTTCGAAACTCGACAAGGGTTCCGTTCGAATAGGCGAAGAGAAATGGCCGATAGCCCGATGGCTCGGTGTGAAACGGCCCCTTGGGAACGAGCTCGACGCGCATGTGCCTGCCCACCCGATGAATCAGGAGGAACTCGCTATATTCGCGAATGGTGAAGATGGTCGCGGAGGGCCAGCCGATAGGGTGGGTGAACTCGTAGTAACCTACCGACGGGCGCTCGCCGAGAAGGCGGCCCATCGTCTTGATGACCGCTTCCTGAAGTTGATCGCGCGAAGGCCCGGCGGCGGCGATGGCCTGCTCGACCTCGCGCTCGACCGTCTTCTGGGGCCACGATTCGACGTGCATCGCCAACGCGACCACAAGGCTCAGCATCGGCCGAGTATCGCACGAAGCGCCACTCGCTTCGGGGGTGCCAGAACCCTAGGATTCAGCTTTGTGACGCATTCGACCCACGTACGTCCCAACACCACAACCGACTCCGAGCATGAACGAGCCTAAGAGAAGGAAGCGAACATCGCCGTGCCACGGTCGCACAATCAACCAAAACCCGGCATAGCCCAAAGCTCCGCCCACAGCCGAGCTAACGGTGTAACTCATCGTGCTCTTTCGCTTGGAAAGCATCGACCTCATTGTATGACGCTAACTCCTTTTTCCGAAGGGCGTCGAGCTTGGCGGCTTCGAAGAACCGCCACGGAAAGTACACGAGGAGGAGAACAAGGAAGTAGGCAGTGACGACAACCTTCCCGAAGTGGAGGTCACGCCTCGCCAACGCAACCACGAATCCGACCGCTGCCGAGGCAAAGAGGAATCCAATGAAAGCGAAATGTCGTTTCTGGAAGCGTTTGACGTGCTCCAAGTGAGCGGCCACCGTTCGATTATGCTTTCTCGCTCCAACCGAGGCGAATCGCCCTGCACGCCGCGGGTCGCCCATCGACACGAAGCGGCGCAGTCCATGTTGAGCCGCCGAGCTTCTGGTCGCCGAAGGCGGAGCCGCGTAGCGACAGAGCTAGAAGCCTTCGCGATTGCGAGAGCGTCGACGTTGTCCGGTGAGAGTGCGCCAAAAGACCAGGGGAAACATTAGCGCAGGCACGCAAAAGAGCCAGAGGACGCGCAGGGTGTCACTGAGTTGATTCGTGGTGGCTGCGCGCTGCCGATTCTCCGCAATCATGGCGTCGAGTTCTTGGATGTCCTGCTGAAACTCATCTGCCTTATTGATTGGCACGATTCGATTATCCGACACTTGTAGCGTTCTGCCGCTCGGCTAACCTAGGTGCCGATCGCTCTGGTGATCGCGTCTGGAGGGACTCGGGGCGTGAGGCGTCGGAGAACCGCTGGAGCATACTCGGGGCCTGATGAGAGACAACCGAGTTCGCGCCCGCATCGGTAGCGCGGCGGTGGCGATTCTGGTGCTCACTCCGTTGGGCGGTACCGCGAGTGCCAAAGTTCAAGATCCGTCGCAGCTCCCTTGGCCCGCGCCAACCTTCAGCTCGGCCCACTTCACGCACCCGGAGAGGCTGATGCTTAACACTGTTTGGAAGCACCTGGATGCAGTTGGCAGGGATCGCACCCATGCGGGGATCTGGAAGTTATTGGAGCCGGTGGCCTGGCTTTATGACGAGAGCGGTGCGCCGATCGGCCCGGACCGGAATTTTGACGCCGCCCTCGCAAAGAGCAAGCTATTTAGGGGAAACAGTGGCGCCATGAATCCGTGGCCAATCGGACGCTCGGAGGAGGTGGTTGCGCGCATTTCAACGCAAGCGGGCGCCGCACCAAAGCTTCGAGTGGTGCGCGTCGCCGTCTCCCGGTTTTGCGATGAGGTCGCGAGGGGCCACCATTTGGATCGGGACCGCGGCCGAGCAGGCGGTGAGTATGTCTTATCCGCGCCCGTCATCGACGGGGAGGGTTGGCGAATCACCTTCGCGCGGCGAGGGGGAGTTTTGCTGATACGCAGAATGGAGCTTCTGCAGGGTCACCGCCCCTACGTGACCGAAGACAATCGCGGATGGCACTGAGCGAGGAGGGTCCCATGAAGCTCCGGGCCGGACATTCCCGAGCGGGGCCGCGGCTTGGGTGGTTGTTGGATCGAAGCTCTAGGGCGACTCGACGGCTTAGGGCTCTCCTACATGCTTAGTTAGCGCGCAAACGATCACAGACCAGTGTGGACAATGAACCTTCACGGTGGTGGCGATGGTCCTCAATCTGAGAGTTGGAATGAACAGATTTCGCTGCCTGCTAGGCGCGATCTTGGCGTCGTGCGCGGCAAACGCCCCCTGTCAAATCCGTGGCACAGGCCCCCTCGAAGGGTTCGTTCTAGATCGCGCCGGCCGATCCGCTGCTGGCGTTGACGTCATTCTGTTCCACGGCTCGACGCGCGTTGCCGCCGGTTTTGAGGAGCACGTGCGGACGGACGGGTCCGGCTTTTTCTCGATTCCCCGCCGACCGATCGCCACCGCGGGTACTCAATGGATGGTGGCGGCGATTGGGCCGAGTGGAGAATTCGAGTTTCAAAATCTCTGGGGCAGTTTCGGCGCCTGCCTGCTTCAGCTTCCACCCGCGTCCCAAGTGAGAGTCAAGGCGGTCGACGGGACAGGTAGACCTATGCCGGGCTTGAGAGTTCGGGTTGGTGGTTTGGCTACCGCCTATATGCCTCCCGAGCTCCTGCCGCGTTTTGAGCATGTCACAAACGCTGCTGGAGAGTTCACGTTTACGGGCGACGCCAAATCGACGACGCTGGCTGAAGTCGTCGACGACGGCCTGGCCTGTTTTGAGTCGGCGAATGTCCCCCTTCCAGCGGAGGGTCAGACTGGGAGCCACACCCTCGTGGTCCAACCCAGCTCGTCAATCAAGGGCCGGCTCGTAGCGGTTGACGAACGAGTTTCCGTCGCGGGTGTTGCAGTCGAAGCAATCCCTGTTGGAAAGGGCGGAGGCTGGGGTTGCCTCGCGCGAACACAGAGTGATGGAACATTTTCCTTGACTAATCTGCCGCCCGGAAAGTATTGGGTCGCCCTGCGAGAAGATAGCCTCGGCGTTGGCTGGAATTTCCTGGACCAACATGACCTGGGCAGGGGGCAGACGCTGGAGCTGGCTGACATTCAGGTTGCCGATCCCGGGCGGCTGGTGTGCCACGTGTTTGACAAGGCGACTGGCGCGCCCTTGTCTGGCCAGGAGCTGAGGCTGACGGGTGACGGCGGACTTGGTATGGGAGGCCCGACAGATGCGAACGGTGAAGTCGCATTCGCGGCGCAACCCGGAATGTATCGCGCCAACGTAAACCGGGTGGAAAAGCGAGTCACGGTCGAATCCGGAAAGAGTGCGACCCTCCGGTTCGACGTGGCGCGAGTGACGCCGGTGCCCTCCCTGGACTCCGGCTTCGGGGATCCTCAGCCGGCCTTGATGGCTAGGGCGGTGGACGAGTTGGGTCATCCGATTCCATACGCGGTCGTCAATTCGTTTGATGACCCGGAGCCGATGCTAACCGACGCACAGGGACGCGTCGACCTGAGCAGGTATGCACCGGGCTATCGGATACGGTTGAGCCAAGGACCGCGTACGAGCCGAGCTCAGGTGCTGCCGAGCAAGCCGTGGCCCGGCAATGAGATAACTTTCACGTTGGTGCCTGGGCTGCTCGGAGCGGTCTCCGGTAGCGTAGCTTTCGCCAAGGGGAAGCCCATATCGAGAGTCGTCGTCGACCTGATGAGTGCTGAGCCATGGGGGCGAGTGGAGCAGTCAGCCCTGACTGACGGGGCAGGCGGGTTTACCTTCGATGGTCTGGTTCCCGGCAAGCTGTACTACCTGGCGGTCCATGCGGGCAGCGGAGCGACAGAGTCCAGGAAGTTCGTGGTCCGAGCCGGGACGACCCGCAAGCTCGGATCAATAGCCATTAGATAGCTCGTTAGAGACCCGAGGTGTAAATACTCGCGCCGCGGTGTCTAGTCGTACTTCGGTGACTCCGTCAACTGGACGTCTCCAAGCTCCTTCAGCTCCCCCGCTCGGACCGAAAACCAAGCACTCGCCGCGCCCCGGTAAACAATCCGGAACTCGGCACCCGGGTACAAGCCTTCCACTTTGAAACTGCCGTGAGGCCCGGTTATAAACGTCGCGTAAACCCCATAGACCCATTGTGGGTCCTCATCCGTTATGTCCACGACGGCCCCGACAAGGTCTCGGCCTCCGACATCGCGAATCCGACCCCGGGCGCCACCGAGCACCCCCGCTCCGAGTCGAAAAGATGTCGATCGGACGGAAGTGTCCGACCCGGTATACGCCGAGTTCCTGGTCGCCAGGCCGCCCTTTCTCACCCAGATCTCCGAGTCCGGATTGAAGCCGTCCAAGTCGAATTGCCCATGCGCGTCGCTGAGATAACGTCCGAACCCGTGAACCTCTTCGATGTTGGCGAAGGGCACGGGGCTCCCGGCCGCGTCGACCACCGTTACGATGGTCGAAGGAAGCTCCTCATTCGAGTGCTCGCCGTAAACGCCGGGGAGATTCGCGTCGATCTCCATGAGGACGTAACACGGCTGGTCCGCCCTGACAGTTCGGCGCGCTTCGATCCCAGAAACCGACAACTTGATCTCCCCCGTCCGCACGACGACGTCGGCGACGCCGGCGTCGGACGCCTCCCAAGTCTGGGGCCAAGATATGCCCTCCGTACCTGGCCACGTGGCATTGATCAAAGCCCGGGAAACGGGCTTGTGCGTTCGCATGTCGCGCACCGTGCACCGAAGGTGGGCCGGCTTCTCGATTTTCAGTACGCCAACATCGAGGGTTGCGCCTTCAAGAACCTGCTCGCCCCGAAAAGGATCTCTTGGCTCCTGGTCCAAAACCACGCAATTGGGCGCCTCCAGGGTGTAACTCCCAGGCCAGAGCTTCTTGAAGCCGA
>DATGIR010000340.1:0-8064 GCA_035295605.1 Fimbriimonadaceae bacterium
GGGGCGGTACGTGACATACCCTTCCCGGGCCAAGCGTTGCAGGGTTTTCGAGACGGTCACGTGGCTTACCCCCATACGTACGGCGAGATCGACGGCACGCGCTTCCCCGGTCTCCTCAAAGAGGTCTTGGACGAGCTCCACGTAGTCGGCCGCGGTTTCGGTCGCGTGGTCGGCTCGTGCCTTCACGAAGGATGGTGCGCGGGTGTGCGTCACGCTCGAATTATAGCCCAGATACATGAATTACAGAAAGTGTAATAGATTAAATCGGTATTAAAGATACTTATTATTAGTTAAAATGTATCCAAGGCTTCATTAGTTGCCCATAATTAGAATTCTGGTTGCCCAATCGATCAATCCCCCACTAGCCGAGGATGCGTCGCTCGCCGGAGCGGGCGGACGAATCCTTATCCCCCGCGGAGCCTCCACGCTTCGGCGCTTTTTGGCGTTTGCGGGTCCCGCGTTCATGGTCAGCGTCGGCTACATGGATCCCGGCAACTGGGGCACGGATATCCCGGCCGGCTCCAAGTACGGCTACGGCCTCTTGTGGGTCGTCCTGCTTTCGGGCGTCCTCGCGATGTTTCTCCAGACCCTCTGCGCCCGGCTCGGAATCGCGACTGGACGCGACTTGGCGCAAGCGTGTCGCGAGGAGTTTTCCAAACCAGTCTCCGTCACCTTGTGGCTGCTCGCCGAGTTCGGAATCATCGCCTGCGACGTCGCCGAGGTGATCGGATCGGCAATCGCCCTCAACCTGCTTTTTCACCTGCCGATCCTCATCGGCGTGATGCTCACCGCCCTCGACGTGCTTCTCCTCGTCGGCCTCATGCGGTTCGGGTTTCGCAAGCTGGAGGCTACCGTCCTCGCGTTGGTGGCCACGATCAGCGCGTGCTTCCTGATCGAGCTCTGGCTCGCAAGGCCGGCGTGGGGCGCCGCGCTGGCATCGACGTTTACTCCGAGCCTGCACGGGAAGGACCAGCTCTTGTTGGCGGTGGGAATCCTAGGCGCGACGGTCATGCCGCACAACCTGTATCTCCACTCGGCGCTGGTCCGGACGCGAGTGACCGGGAGCGACGACGCGGCCAAGTCGGTCGCAATCCGAAACAACACCGCCGACACCGTCTTTGCGCTGACGATCGCACTGCTCGTCAATGCCGCGATCCTGATTCTCGCGGCGGCGACGTTTCACAAGTCGGATCCGTCCCGGATCGGCGACCGCGCCCTGAACGACGCGTACGTGATGCTTACGCCCCTGCTGGGCGGTGGCGCGGCGTTTGTGTTCGCGATCGGGCTGCTGGCGGCCGGCCAGAGCTCGACGATTACGGGAACGCTCGCCGGGCAAGTGGTGATGGAGGGTTTCCGGAGCTGGAAGCTCGATCCCTGGAAACGGCGGCTCATTTCACGCTGCGTGGCGATCGTTCCCGCCGCCCTGATCGTCGGCAGCCGGGGCGACGCGGGGACCACGGGCCTCATCATCCTTTCCCAGGTGGTTCTCTCCCTTCAGCTTCCCTTTGCGATCTTTCCGCTCATCAAGTTCACATCGGATCGAAGGAGGATGGGAGTCTTCGCCTCAAATCGGATTTGGACGGGTGTCGGCTACGCGGCCGGGGTCCTCATCACCGTGCTGAACGGGGTGATCGTGCTGCAGACATTCAACCTGATCAAGTAAGGCGCCGCAGGCCACCCTCGAGCCGGCCGTCGGTCCACCGATAGACGCCGGCGAACCGGCCGTGCGAGCCACCCTGGCAGATCCAGGTCGAGCCAACGCGGAGCGGCTGCTCCAGGATCGTGTGGGAGTGGCCGGTGAGGAGGATGTCGATACCAGGCACCCTTTCGGCAAGCTCAAGGTCCACGCGGTGACCGATATGGGTGAGGCCGATCAAGAGATCGACTTCGTCCCGGAGTTGTGCGACGCATTCGCGGGAAACGGGAATGGGCTGGTCCCAAATGTAGGCGCTGGCAACCTTGACCGCCATCCGTTCGGTCACCATCGGCACGGAAACGGCGAAGACGCCCACTCTAACTCCGTTCGCTTCTAGGCGCAAGGTGCCGGCCAGCGGCCGCTCGCCCGACTTGAGCCGGAGATTCGCACAAAGCACGGGCGCGGGGGCGCCGGCCAACTTCGCCTTGAAGCCTGCTTCGACCAGGTGAGTTTCGCGGTTGCCGATCACATGGGCGGTGAGGCCGAGCCGGCCAAACCGCTCCCAAACCGGCTCCTGGCCGAACGGGACGGCGAGGTTGCCGCTACGAATCGCATCGCCGGTGTCGAAGTAGAAGTCGACTTCGGCCCGCAGAGCCGCCAACGTCGACTCACGGCCGTCGTCGAGCGAACCGTGAAGGTCGTTCGAGTGGAGGAGAGAAACCGACGCCACCAGGCGTGGCCCCTATTTGGGAAGGTGATTGCCGACGACGTCGAGGGCCAGGAGCAGGAGCATGAACGAGACGCCGCCGATCAAGAGGATCCGGGTCATGTAGTCGTCAAAGCTGGCCTTGCCTTTGAAGGTGGTTCGGACGCTGCTTCCGCCGGACATCGCATCGCCCTTGCCAGTCAGCAACACGAGCGTGCCGAATAGGAAGGCCACAACCATGGCCAAGCCGAGCAGTAATCGGTAAGCAATCAGCACGAGAGCTATAGGATACCTAGCCCGAATTTGACGACATCGAGCCGGTCGATCGCATCGAAGAAGAACGTGGCGGCAAACCCGAAGAGCATGAACCCCAACCCGACCTGGACCATCCCCGAGTTCCACAGGGACTTCCAAGGGTTTGGCCGGAGGTTACGGGCCTCGACGTATCGATTCAGAAGAGCTTGACCGGATCGGATTCCGGCCTCGAGCTGGCGGCGGTTCGCGGGCCGGGTCGTGATCCAGTACTGGACGACGGCCCCGGCGCGGCGCCAGAAGGCGAGCCCGACGACAATGGCGATCAGGGGCTGAAAGTCGGCAACCGCCTTGGGCAGGCCGAAGTCGGTGCCGAAGATGATCGAGGCCATCATCACCCCCGTCGCCACGTTCGTTCCGCACCGGGGGTGAACCCGAGGCATCCGGGCGACGGTCTTGAGGTCGAGGTTCTCGCCCCGTTCGAGGGCGTGGACGACTTGGTGCTCGGCGGCGTGGTAGCCGGCAAGCGGAGAGAGGCGAAGAAGAATGGCGAAGCCGAGGAGGGTCACGCCGTTGGCCAAGTTCTCGGCCATTGCCTCCTTCAGCCCGTGGTGGAGCCCGTACTGGGCAGCGCCGTAGGCGAGGATGCGGCTGATGAGGAGAACCGCGGAAAGGTAGGCGCCGGTGACCACGAGCGCCCACTTTCCAGGTCCGGCAGAAGCGATGCCCGCGGTCAAGTGGACCCCAAAGGGCGCCGCCATTCCCCCGATCATTGCGGGCCGAACCCGAGTCGTCGGCTTTGGGAAGAGGTCTGACGGGAAGAGGAGCCCCCACACCACGCCGCCCTCGTCGACGACGACCGCGCCGGGGCTCGGCGAAGCTTCGAACTCGCGGAGCGCCTCGGCGCCGGTCACGTGTGGGCTCAAGACGAGAATCTGCTCGGCAAACGGCTCGATCGGGTCATCCGGCTCGGCGGTTTGGTCCAACGCTGCTCGCAAGCCGCGCTCCGTGATTACGCCCACGAAGACGTCGTCGCGTGTGAGGGGGACGATGCCGCCACCGGTTACGCGGACGGCGGCGGCGGCCATGTTGCAACTCGCCTCGATACCGAGGGGGCGGACCGGACGCATGCTGCTCGAGACGGGTTGGGTGAGCGCATCCATCCGGGGCAACTAAGTATACGGGCGCGGGCTGGCCATAATCCTTACTGGCATGGAGGCGACCGCGTGAACCGGATCGGAGTCATCACAAGCGGTGGAGACTCGCCCGGAATGAACGCGGCGATCCGTGCGGTGGTGCGCGCAGCGATCGGCCGGGGCGCCGAGGTAATCGGCTACGTGCACGGTTACGAGGGGCTGGTCGGATGCGAGTCGATCCCGCTCGATTCAAAGGCGGTTGGCGGGATCATCGACCGCGGCGGGACGATTCTTCGGACCGCACGGAGCCAGACCTTCATGAGCTACGAGGGCCGCGAAAAGGCGGTGAACCAGCTCAAGAAGAACGGGGTCGAGGGGCTCGTGGTCATTGGCGGAGACGGCTCGTTGACGGGCGCGCTCAAGCTGCACGAGGAGTTCGAGTATCCGGTGATGGGCGTGCCGGGCTCGATCGACAACGACATCCCCGGCACCGACTTCTCGATAGGCTTCGACACCGCCGTCGTCTGCGCGGTGGAGGCGATCGACCGGGTCCGGGATACCGCCTACTCGCATGAGCGGGTGTTCGTGATCGAGGTGATGGGCCGGCGCAACGGGTTCATCGCGCTAGAGGCCGGGTTAGCGGGCGGCGCCGAAGCGATCCTCATCCCCGAAGTCCCGTACTCCCTGCTCGAGATCTGCGACGCGCTCAAGTCTGCCGCCACCCGCGGCAAGAAGAGCTCAATCATCGTGGTGGCGGAGGGCGCCGCGCGTGCGAGCGATATCAAGGACTTCATCGAAAAGTCGACTTCGTTCGAGGCACGCTACCTGGTACTGGGCCACATGCAGCGCGGCGGCAGCCCGACGGCCTTCGACCGCGTGCTCGCCCTCCGCCTTGGTGCGCTGGCGACGAACCGGCTCCTGAGCGGATACCGCGCGGAGATGGCGGGCGTGGATGGCACAAACCTTGTTTCGCACCCGCTGAGCTATGTACTGAGCACGGAGCGGACGATCGATCCCGAGAAACTCCTGCTTGCCGAGGTGATGGCGCAGTAACGCCTTTCGGCGCTCTCAGGTCCCTAACTGCTAGAATTCATGTGTCTACGCACGCTTTCGGGCGCGCGAGCGGAGGGAATAGACGCCGGTGGCGGTTGACACGAGCGATTTTCGCAACGGAATGCACTTTTACATGGACGGCGATGTGTACACCATCGTCGAGTTCCAACACGTCAAGCCGGGGAAGGGAGGCGCCTTCGTTCGCACGAAGATGCGGAAGGTGAAGACCGGGCAGACGCTGGAGCGAACGTTCCGAGCAGGCGAGCGCTTCGAGCCGGCATTCGTCGAGAAGGCGAAGATGCAGTTCTTGAATCGTCAGCGGGGGAACGCGGTGCTGATGGATCTCGATACCTACGAACAGCTCGAGATCCCGGAAACGAACCTGGGTGACCAGGCCAAGTATCTCAAGGAGGATGCGGAGGTCGTGGCGCTCGTGGCTAACGGTGAGACGTTGGGCTACGAGCTTCCCTCGTTCGTGGAGCTGGAAGTCGTGGAAACCGATCCCGGATTCAGGGGAGACACCGTCAGCGGAAGCAACAAGCCCGCCAAGCTAGAGTCAGGCGCTACCGTGAATGTGCCGTTCCACATCAACATCGGCGACGTCATAAAGGTTGACACTCGCACGGATACGTATCTCGAGCGCGTCAAGAAATAGGTCTGGGCTTTTGCGGGCCGGATCGTCACTCAGTTAGAGGAAGAAGACAGCATGATAGGCGGCTCCAATCGGGACTTGTCGGAAACGTTCCAAGACGCCTTGGAGGTTGCCTGCCGTTGGCTGTTTTGGATTGGCGTGGGCGCCACCGCATTCGGCGCCGGCTTCATGTTCTACTACTGCTTCGCATCCGGCGACGAGACCGCCCTAAGGCAGATGGCGTCGAACGTGTCGTTCCTGAACAAGGTACTTTACGCCGGCCTGGTTGCCATCAGCATAAGCTCGACGATCATGTGGTGGGGCGAGCAGGTGCTCGCGCCAATTCAGATTCTCGGAGCGGCCGCGCTCTGGTCCGTGCCGTTCTGGCTTCCCTCGCTAGGGTTGGCGAATCCGCCGACCGTAGCGGCGCAAGAGGCGATGGCCGCCTTGCAGACGGGGGGAATGATCTTCGGAGGCATCGGCGTTGCCGTACTCGCCGGCGATATCTCCGTTCGCGCCAAAGATCGGTTCAAGTTAGGCGCGAAGGCCGACCAGATCAAGCTTGGCAAGGGAGTCAAGGAGGAATCGGACCGCCAGGACGTCTTCTTGGGCAAGTGCTGGCAGCTTCCCTTCTGCCGCAAATTCGTGCGCGAGAAGTGCCCGATCTACCATTCTCGACGAACCTGCTGGCGAGAGCTCGTTGGGTGCATGTGCGAGGAAGACGTAATCCGGGGCGCGATGGAAGGTCGCGTGATATCGAAGGACGCTTTGGTCGCCGCGCAAATGATCCCGCGTAACCACAAGCTGACCGACGGGCAGAAGAAGGAGCGTTGCAAGACGTGCGTGATCTACAACGAGCACCAGAAGCACAAGTATCGCGCCTCAGTCTGGGGGATTCTCGGGGGCTCGATCGGAATCTACCTACTGCTCCACGGACCGCTGGTCACGATGACCGAGAACGTCATCGCCAGGGCCGAGCAAATAGTCCGCGGTCTGACGGTTGCGCAGACCAAGACCGAACTGGCTCAGCAGGGATGGTTTGCTGAGGGCCTCCTCGTCGTCTTCTTCATCCTGGGAATCTCCTATGCGATGAAGCTGCTCGAGTATCTGATCTTCACGCTCAAGGTGTAGCAATGCCCAGCGCGACCCGGACGTCCACTCAGATCGAACTCGACGGGACGTACGGCGAAGGGGGTGGCGCGCTCCTCCGCGCGGCGCTGGCAATGTCCGCGCTCACGCAACAACCGTTTCACCTGACCCAGGTGCGGGGCGGGACGAACCACCCCGGGCTCGACGTGGAAGACGCGCTGGTGGTTCAGGCCATCGCTTCAGCCTGCGGAGCCGACGTGGTGGGCGGAAGCGTCGGTTCGCAGAGCCTCTCGTTCTCGCCGCGGCGATCGTTGGGGCCGGTCATCCTTCGGCAGGACGGCGAGGTTCGGGGAAGAGGCGCCAACGGCCTGGTCGTTCTCGGCTCCCTCCTGCCGATTGTCGCTCGGAGTGGGGTCTACACCGAACTCAAGGTGATCGGCGAAACCTACGGGAACAACACGCTCACGTACGACTATTTCGCCCACGTGACACTCGGCGCCGCACGCCGAATGGGGCTGTACGCGTATCCGCGGCTCGAGGTCTCGGGCTTTGGACGTGAGAACTATGGCGAGGTCGGCCTCGAGGTCGAGCCGAGCGCGTTGCGCGGCGTCGAGTGGCTCACGCGCGGCGCCTTACGCCGGTGCCACGCGCTCGTCGTTACGGCCCAGCTTCCCCAGACGATAGGCGCACGCGCGGTTTCCCACCTCGAGCGGCTCGCGCACTTCTCGGGGTTGAAGATGCGGGTAGATGCCCTGGACGTCCCCGGCTCGTCGCCCGGAGCGGTGGTGACGGCATGGGCGGAGTTTGATAACGGGCTGGGCGGGGTCGCGGTGCTCGGAGCTCGAGGCGTCAGGGTGGAGACGGTCGCCCAGGGCGCCTTCGAGGCGATTTCGACCTTCCTGACGAGCGAAGCCACCGTTGACGCCTATCTGGCGGATCAGGTACTGCTGTTGGGCGTCCTCGCGGAAGGGCGCACCGCGTTTACGGTGCCACGGCTGACGCAACGCCTGCTCACGATGATCTGGGTCATCAAGCAGTTCAGCCCCATCCACGTCACGGTCTCCGGCACCGAAGGGCGACCGGGAAGCGTGACTATTGAGGTTTAGGAAGCATCGGGCTGAAGCGCGGGCCGAAGAAGTTGCCGTCGGTTGTGACCCGCTTGATGTCGCCGCCACTCTCCGGCACGGTATCTATTTCGCTCTTTCCGCCCGGGGTCATGACCGCGAACCCGATCAGCTTTCCGTCAGGTGACCAGCACGGCGAGTTGACGTTTCCGCCAACAAGACGCCGAGCGGAAGCTGCCGCTCCGGTGTTTAGCGGCGCGACCATCAGGAGGCCGGACTGGAAGCCGTTTGGCGTGTCCATGCCGAGGATAAAGGCGACCTCCTTGCCGTCGGGAGAGACTGTCGGCTGAGCGAACGCCACGTCGGGCTTTCCGGCGGGGGTATCGCCGATCTTCCATCGGGCGATCGGGCCGCTCGACTTCGGGTCGTCGGGGTCGAGGATCGCCAGCAAGTTCCGGTAAGGCTTGACGAGCTTGCCACCCTGGATCAAGTTCTTG
>DATGIR010000341.1:0-4160 GCA_035295605.1 Fimbriimonadaceae bacterium
TCAATGCGTCGAACGCGCAGAGGGCCAGTCGCGAAGGTTGGTTTGACTCAGTCGTGTTGGTTTGCAGCTTCAGAAGGCGATGTGACCTTGGTCGGCGGAATCTTCGCCCAAGATGATGATGGCGGTAATCCCATCACGACAGTAACTGTTCGCGGGAGTACCTCCACGCCGTTCGTGATCCAACCCGGCAGCTATCGATATGAATTCAACATGGTCGCGGGCAGCGCCTTCAACCTCAAGTTGTACGTGCACGGATCGGAGAAGCAATGCCAACCCTCCAAGTTTGATCCAAAGACGGGTGGCACAATCGATCGCGTCACTCGCTTCACAATCGACTGAGGGGAGGTGGCTTCATGAGATTCTCGGTGCTCGTCATGTTGGTTGGCGTGGTAGCCCGCGCGCAAAGCCCGGCACCAAAGCCGACTAATTATTCAGGTTGCTCGCGGGAAGACATCCGGCCCGGATTTGCGCTCAGCGCCAACGCCGACAGCAGCGTCACCGCAAAAGGCAATGTTGGAGTGACGTGGGATTGCGTCGCCCCGAATGCAGCAAAAGGGACGCCTGTACACAGCATTACGCTAGGACCGACGGCAAGTCTGACCGAGAAAAGCAAGGCTGCCGTATTCTCGATCGGACCCGGCGACAAGAACTCGCCGGATTTTGGCGGGACGAGCTTCGCTCTCGGATTACTCCTCGGCTATAGCCGTCTGACCGTCATCACGGAGGAAGAGCTTCAGGACCCTGCCCGCGAGGCAAAGAAGCAGGCATTCAATATCTGCCAGCCACTCTGCGCCGGAACGCCACTCTTCAAGAATGCGGACTTCTGTAATCTCTACAAAGCACCTTCTCCCGGCAATGATCCACTTAAGTACGATCCTTCTGAGTTTTGCCCCGACGGATTGGACAAGTTTAATAGCTTGATGAAGGACTCAGAGAAGAAGATTTCGAAGCTCCGTCTGCAGCGATATCGATTTCCCGAGGTTGACGTTTCCCTTTGGGGAGGAGGCGGTGCGTCCAGGTTTGACTACTATCAACAACAGTCGCCGGCGATGGGCATGGTGCCCGCGACGTATGCTTCCGCGAATGCGTGGCAGCCTAACGGGGGTGTGGCTGCGCAGTTGAACTCGGTCCCACCACTGAAGGATGGATCAAGCATCGGCCTCACGGTCGAGGTACCGATATTCTTCAAGTACGCGTACCAAGCCAGCAAGGCGATGGGAACCGCCTGCAAGCCGAATGGTACTCTGGCAACGGATGGATCGACGCTGTCCGCCTGTAGCGCCGCTCAGCCGATCGGAGCACCCAGTTCCGGCGAAACACTGACCGTCGAGGCGTATGTCGGAATTGTCGACCGAGACAATGCGTACTGGCGAGTTGCCCTCGGAGGTTCCTATAGCCGCAACTTCTTGAATGGCGGCGACACATGGGCGATCAAAGCGCCCTTCTACATCAATGCGACAGCGCTCGGAGGGGGCTCCAAAGGAGGCGCGACCGACCAACCCGCAAAGACGCCCGTTATTGTCGACTACGCCGGTATAGTTCGCTTGACTCCCGCCCTTCAATTCAGCTCTGCACCGAATCAACCAACTGAATGGCTGCTGCTTCTGAACCTCGAGCTACTCGGCCAGCGTAATCTCTTTACGAGAGCGGATAACTTGGTGAAATAGACCTCCTTGGAGGGTGCGATGACTCGTCGCCGCGATTGCATGGCTGTCGTTTTGGTCTTGGTTGCATCCTCTTGCGGAAACAACAGCCACGCCGTCCGGGAAGGGGCCGTCGTGGCTTCGCCCGGGCGGTTGGCTTCCGAGGCGCTCACAATTGCGACACCCTTGGTTTCGGCATGGGACGCGAGCGCAACCATTCGACTCATACACGGAGAGAGAATCGGGCTGGACGGTCGCTCGCTCTCTGATGGGCAATGGAAAATTGCCGCGTGGAGCGAGCAGAAGGGGCGACAGTATTGGGTGATTGTGAAGCCGGATGGCGGCCACGAGGAACTGGAACGCCCGGCACCTGATCCCGCGTCCCGTGACATAATCACAAACGTCGCGTTGGGACCCATTGGTGTTGCACGAGCGTGGCCGGAGACGTGGATAGACAGTGTAGTCGCGATCGCCAATGCGCGCTCGCATCAAACAGGCGAACTCCATCAAGTCATTGGCGCGTCCTTCAACGAAAAGGAATCTGTCGTTCTGCCGGGCCAAGCAGCGTGGTCCATTATCTTCGATCAAGGTGATGGGCACTTCATCGGGGCCGATGGAAGGTATCTCGGGCAGCACTAGAAGTTGAGCTCGCCAAGGCTACTACCTTTCGATGACTGTAAAGAACCCCCGCCACGTGTAGTTGTTGGCGAAGCCCGGGTGGATGTGGAACTGGATGACCGATGTGTCGGTCGTTACCTGCGGCGTCGGCAGAGACGCCGCCGTAGGGGCGACGATGGTCTGCTGCTCGCTGAGCACCCAGTTGCCGCCTGTCTTGCGGAAGCTCACGACCGCCTCGGCGGTGCGCGTAACCGTGTTCGGCTGGTCGTCGAGTTGAACGGTGTAGAAGACCGAGATGCACGTCGACGCGAGCTGCGGCGTGTACGTCGCTGCGATGTGGTCGAGGGAGTCGTTGGTTGAGAGGTTGAAGGCACCCTGATGGTCGCCGGCGACGGCGGGCGCGCCCGGCCCGACGAAGGGCGACTGCACGTAGGTCGAGCTGAGGAGATAGATGGTGTCGAGGCCATCGCCGATCCTGACGTCGCCCTGGAGGTCGCCGAGGTAGAGCTTTCCGTTCGAGACGCCGAGGCTGTGGCCGCCGTTCAGATGCAGGTTGCCAGCGGCTGTGCCGACGGCATCACCATCGCCCGCGTAGACATAGAGGTCGTCGCCGGCATTCCCCGTCGACGCCGAGTTCGGAAAGATGTGTCGCGCCGTCGCTGCCGCATACTGCCAGGTGATGTCGGTCGTGAGGTTCGTGACGGCGCCGCCGCAAGCGCCCCAGTTCACGCCGGCGGAGCTCGTGCTGTCGGCGAGGAAGCAGGAGCCATCCGCGCCGATCGGCAGCACTCCGAAGCGCGTCCCGTTGAAGGCGAGAAGATCGCCCTTGTCGATGACCTGGCCGTAGGCGACTTGATTATCGTGGCCGTTGATCTTCAGGTGCAGGCCGAAGTCGGTCTTGGCCCAGAGGTAGGTCGTCGCGTTTCCCGGCGTCGGGTCGGCGGCGAGCAGCGAGAGGCCGTGGTACTTGCCGGCGACAACGGCGTTGCGCAGGTCGAGCGCCGCGCCCATGAGCGCGTTGTAGTCGGACGCTTGCCAGTACCTCGCCGGGTCGGCGCCGTTCGGGATCGGGCGCAAGTTGGTCTTGGTCGGCGGCAGGCTCGTGCCGTCGACGACGAAATCCGCCACAGCGGACGACGAGAGGAGGGCGAGCGCCACCAGCGCCCGCGCGAACGGGAGTCGCATCACAGTCACCTCGGTGGTTGGAGAAGGGAGCGCGGCGCGGTCGACTACACCCACGCCCAGGCGGAGCAGGAGTCGCCGACACCGGCGTCGGCGCCGACGGATTTCGCTACGACGCGAACCAGCGGTATTCCGTCGGCGTCGTCGGAGAGAAGCACGTCCTCGTTGGTGCTGCCGGCGCTCGCGTCGACCTCCAGCTCCAGCGCGAAGGTGGCGGTCACGTCGCTCGCCTTGCGCGCGCGGATCGGAATCCAGATCGGCGAGCTCGGGTCGCGGGCGACCTGCACCTGAAACTTCACCCCGGTCATCGGCGAGGCGTTCGCGCGCACGACCTGAACGAAGAACTGCTGGTGCGCAGGCCGCCCGTACCCGAAGCCGCCGCCGAGCTTCGGATCGGAGTGGTACGCAGCCGACGCAAGCGCCGGTGACGTGGTCGACGACAGGTTAAGGATCTGCTTCGGAACGAAGGGCATCTCTCGTCCTCGATTGCGGCGCTTGCCGCGTTGACTTTTGATAGATGGGTGTTCCAAGCTCCCCGGAGGGATGGATGGGAGGTCTTCGGCGATGCGCTACGCGATCACCTGCGCGCTCTTTCTTGCAAGCTGCGGGAACGGCCCCTCGGGAGTCGACATGCCGGGCATGACGCTCGACGTCGCGCTCGCCTCTGATCTGGCGTCGGCCGAAGCTGGCACGTTAGATCTCAGTTCACTTGATCTC
>DATGIR010000342.1:0-2363 GCA_035295605.1 Fimbriimonadaceae bacterium
GGCGGCCGGGAAGGATATGCCAGAACCAGTCGGCCGGATGACTCTCCGCCACCCAAGCGATGGGATATAGCAACGTCCATATGCTCTTTGGCTTGTACTTTTCGAGGATCGTGTGAACATCGAAGCAGATCGCCAGGCCCACTCGGCCGTACTCGGTGTCATAGGTCTGCACACCCCGGTCGCCGGGGGTAGCCCACGACTTTTCGGGCACGGGCCAGGGCGTGAGCTTTCGGTAGTGGGCGACGATTTCACCCGATGGCGCCGCCAGGCAGACTGTATTGTAGAACCTGGCCGGGAGGCTGTCGTGTGGCGGGTCCACCTCAACGAACGGGACCGTCACGTAGATTCCCAGGCGTTCGGCCAACTCCCCGAACGTCCTCGTCGACGGTCCCGGCACTGCTTCCGCGCACCCGGCCGGATCGCGGCCGGTAAAGGACGGCTCGATCGGCCATCCGTCGCATCGCCAGTTCGTCTTGAGGTCTTGAGACAGATAGCCGGTGATGGACGCTTCGGGCAGCACCACAATCTTTGCGCCGTGCCCTGCGGCCTCTTCGACCAACCTCGCAAGCTTCGTTCGATTTCCTGCGACGTCGCCCATGACGGACGAGCACTGGATTGCGGCGACCTTAACCGTCGACGGCACCTGTGCGCCGATGAGAGCGGGAAGCAAGCCGATCATGCCCTGAGCCTACAGGGGGCTCTGACGCTTGGTACGGAGGAAGCGTTCAGCTTCCCCGGCTAGTGAGCGGCTTCCCAGGTTTTGAAGTTGCCCTCGAGCACCACCCCGTCCGCGCTGTAAACGCCACACGGGCCGCTTGGCTCGCTTTCGGCGATGCCTGAGCCGACCAGAGAACCGTCCATCCTAAAGACGGGGAAGTAGTACTTCGCCACCTGCTCCGACTCGGCGGCGATGTAGTGGCCGATAATCGTGCGCCGGAAGCGGGTTTCGCTGCGATTACGGAACGAGCCGTGGATCACGCTGCCGTTGAAGAACAGCACGTCGCCGCGGTTCATGAGCACGGGCACCGGTACCGCGCCGGGAGGGAGCGGTGTCTCGATATCGTTCCACTGCTCTTGGCTCAGCCCGGGCGTCTCCACCTGGCAGATGATCGGGAGGTCCTTCGTTCCGGGGACGACCACCATGCAGCCGTTCTCCTCGTCAATATCGTCCAGCGCCATCCACGCCGCCAGGCACGTCCCCGGCTTGGCGAGGAGATACATGTTGTCCTGATGCAAGTTTTGACCCCGCGCGCCAGGCGGCTTGAAATAGACCATCGTCTGCACGGCGAACGGATCGGCGCCGGCGAACGCGGCCAAGTGGGCACGGATGCGCGGGTCGATCATAAAGTCGAATGCGACCGGGTCGCCGCGGTGCGGTTGCAGAAGTCGCGGGTACCGCTTCAGCGGATCCGGGTGGTTGGGATCGACGGTCTCCTCGGCCCATCCGTCGCCGCCGCGCTCGACCATCGCGGTGAAGTAGTCGGCCAGCCGCTCGCATTCGGCCATGCTGAAGAGCCCGCGCGCAATCGCATAACCGTTGACGTCGAATTCGCTGCGAAGAGAAGGGTCGACGGCAATGGTCTCCGTCGATGCATGGTTGGCTTTCATGGGCGCTCCTGCGAGAGTATTCCACGCGGAACGGCCCGACTTGGCGGCATGGTCGATCCTGAGCGGGCGGCTCAACGTAGTAATAGCGGTATGAACGCTCGGACAACAACCCCTTCGGCCGCAAAGGTCGCCACCGCCCCGGCGGTTCACGTCGAGGGCGGCCGAAAGCTCGCAGTCGTCGCGGTCACCTCGGCTTTCGCAGCCGGGCTCGGCTTCTTCGCCGTGCGATCGTTCGTTCGTGCCCGACGTCATGCGCGTCGTCATCGCAATTGGCAAGAGTCGGACATGAAGCTCGACCTGACGTTAGAAGAGGCCGGCAACACGAGCGATCCGACGGCGATGTACTAGAGGCTCAGGGGGTCGAGGCTTCGGTCGGGGCCTCGTACGCGTGACCCCCAGGCGCGGAGATGTGGTCGATCGGCTTGCTCGTGAATTCGGCATGCTGCCGAAGCCGCGGGTGAGCCAGGAGCGTCTCGGCGGAAGCGTCCAGTTTGAACCGGTCGCATGGCCACCAATTCACGTAATGGATCATTGCGATCATCGGCCTCGGCATTTGCGTTCGGTTGGGCATTCCCGCGTGCCAAAGGCGGACGTCCCGCAGAAGGATGCTCCCGGCTGGGATGTCCGGCTGGACCGGTGGGACGATCGACCGCCAGTGGGCGAGCGCCGCCTCGGAAGCCTCGATCGTGCCGCTTTGCATGGTCACCGACGTGTCCCGGTGGGTGCCCGGCCATATCTCGGTGCTGCCGTTAGCC
>DATGIR010000343.1:0-3901 GCA_035295605.1 Fimbriimonadaceae bacterium
CCGAAGATCATGCCGGTGCGGAGCGACACGCACGAGGTGCATCCGTTCACCGACTTCCTGGACGGAATGCGTTACGTTCGCCGGCGGCACGACCTGAGCATGCTGATCCTGCTCATCACGGTCTTCCGGTTCTGCGTGGCCCCGTTCTTCGTGGCGTACGTGGTGGCGAACAACCTTTGGTGGGGCGGGCCCAAGCATCAGGGCACGCCGCAGACGCTGGCGCTGATCGAGCTGGTGTTCTTCAGCGGCATGGTGATCACCAGCTTCGCGATGGGAAGGGTTACGGTGAGGCAGCCCGCGAAGTGGTTCATTTGGGGGCTGGCGTGGGTCGGGTTGACGGTAGCGTTCATGGCCTGGAGCCCACAAGTCTGGCTTTTCTGCCTCTGGAACTTGCTTGCGGGTTTGGGGCTGCCGGCGGCGGATATCCCGATCAACACCTACTGCCAGCTCAGCGTGGAAGACGCGTTCCGAGGGCGGACGAACTCGGTTCTGGCGATGATCGCGAACACTTCGGGGGTGATGGGGAACGCGCTGGGCGGGGCGTTCGTGGCTCGATTCGGGCTCTCGAACGCGTTCTTAGCGATGGGAGTCGGGATGGCGCTGGCGTGCCTTGCGGGGCTGATCGATCCGAAGTTTCGGGAGATTCGGATGCCTAGCTAGTTGTCAGTCGTCAGGGAGTCAGGGATGTCAGGGCGCCTTCGGCGCGGTCAGGAATGACAGGAACCTAGAACCTAGAACCTAGAATTGAGCGTCAGCAAAACGCCTGCCCTTCCCTTCTCTACGATCGGGGCGATGAGCCAGCCGTGCTTGCTGGTCACGGAAAGATATCCGGCACCGGTGCCTAGAGCGGCGCCGGCGATGACGTCCTGAACAAAGTGGTCGTGCCCGGCGACGCGGGCGACGGCCACAATTGTGGCGGCCCCATACCAAAACGGCGCCTGCTTGGGGTGGTAGTAGGACTGGGCGGCGGCAACCGCGAAAGAGGCGGTAGCGTGCTCGCTGGGAAAGCTGTCGAGGGTCGTGCCGTAGGGCCTTCGTTCGCGGGTCGTAACCTTGAGGAACTCGGCGGCGGCACCCGAAACAAGCAAGCCGTCAAAGGTGCGTGCGGCATGCGACCCAGCACGGTCGCCGTCCTGAATGAACGGGGCGGCGAGGCCGGCCACCACGAGGACGGGACCACCGATTTCGCCGACGTTGTGCCAGGTCTGCACTTGGGCGCTCCCGGCGGCGGCGGCGGCCATGACGGCGAGAACGGCGGAATACCGAAGCGTGAGGGACATGGGCGACCCAGTCTATACCTGCGAGCCTTGCGAATTCTGAGAAACTGCCAAAAAATTGGCATCAACTCTTGCAATTCCCTTACGGCCTCGCGCCAAAATCTTGGCATGCCTTCGAAGAAGCCGCTCAAGCGGCCAGATTTGAGCCGGCGGGAACGCCAGATCATGGACGTCGTGTACCGCCTCGGCCGCGCATCCGCCGTCGAAATCCGGGACGCGATGCCCGATCCGCCCAGCTACACGGCGGTTCGGACGATGCTCGGGATCCTCCAGGACAAAGGCCACCTGGTTGCGGAGCAGGACGGACCCCGAAACATGTATGAACCGGTTGTGCCGCGCGACGAGATGGCGAAGAGTGTCATCGACGGGGTTCTGGCGACCTTCTTCAACGGCTCCGTCGAGCGAGTGGTGGCGACGCTGCTTCACCGGGAAGAGACAAAGCTTTCGGATGACGAGTTGAAGCGGCTCGCCCAGCTCATCGAGCAAGCCCGAAGGGAGGGCAAATGAACCATCAGTTTTTGAGCTGGGCCGTGGTGGCGGCCGACTTGGCGGTCAAAGCGACGATCGTCATTGCGGCGGCGTGGATCGCGGTGCGCCTGGCCAAGCGAGCCCCGGCGGCAGCGCGTCACATGATCTGGATGGCGGGGCTGACGACGATTCTGTTGCTCCCTGGTCTCGAGGCGGTTGCGCCGAGACTCACCCTGTTCACGATCCCGGATGAGGCGCCACCGGCGAGGGTGATCGACACCGTCCCGGTTATGGTCGACGTCCCGGCGCCCGCGATCGTGGTCGATGACGCCGATCTGGCGGTGACCGCCGCGCAGCCCCAGCCGGCTCCCGCGCGTCCGGTGAACCTCGTACTCTGGGCAGAAGGGGCCTGGGCGGGGGGCTGCGCGGTGGTTCTGCTGACGACGATGGCCGGCTGGATCGCGCTCAACCGGATCAAGGCGCGTGTGCTTCCCCTTCCGAGCGGCGTGACGCCGAGCGGGAGCCGCCCGATCAGCTTGAAGATCAGCCGCGAGGGACGGCCGCCCAGCGCCCTCACTTGGGGAGCCCTGCGTCCGACGATCCTGCTGCCGCGCGCCTCCGAAGGCTGGCCCGCCGACAGGCTGGAAACGGTGCTGCTGCACGAGCTGGAGCACATCCGCCGCTGGGATGCGGCGAAGCAGCTCGTCGGCGTGGCGGCCTGCGCAGTTTATTGGTTCAATCCGTTCGTCTGGCTCGCCGCCAAGGCGGCCCGGTCCGAGGCCGAGGCGGCAACCGACGATGCGGTTTTGCGGCACGGGGTTCGCCCCTCCGCCTATGCCCATACGCTTATGGAGGTTGCGGCCGAAATCGGCCGGGGACACCGCCTCCTATCCCCGACTGGAGTTGCGTTTATGAAGAAATCGAAAATCGAAGCCCGATTACGGGCCATCCTCGACGGCCGCACGCGCCGCGGCATCACCCGTTCAGAAAGAGCTGTGGCGATGTCGGTGGCGATCGGGCTCCTCATTCCCCTCGCGTTCGTAAAAGCCGCGGCGATCGCGCCGTTTGCGGCGTTGCCGCAGTCCGACTCCGAGCCGACGGTGACGGTCAAGGTGAAGCCGCAGCCCAAGGCGCAGAAGAAGCTCACCAAGAAGCAGCTCGCAGCGCAGACAGCCCACCACGAGCGGGCGTTGGCCCTGCAGGCGCGGGCGGTCGCCGAGAAGAAGGCGTTAGCGACGCTCCGCGCCGTCGATTCGGACGAGTGGCTGGGGCTGACCCAGGAGCAGCTGAAGCAGCTTCGCGACGCGGGACAACTCGAGCAGGCAAAGGCCGCGGCGAAGGTGACCAAGGACGCCTTCAACTCCGCGGACGCCGTCACCATCCAATCCGGAACGGTTCTCGGACAGGCGGAGATTCAGCCACAGGGAGCTCTCAACGTAACCCTGGCAAACTTTGCGAAGGCGGACACGATCGCGCTGAGCCAGGATGCTCTCAAGTCGGCCGACCTAGCGGTGAAGATTGCCGACGAGATTCAGGTTAACGCCCTCCAGGCCGCCTCGAAGGCATACGAGGTCAAGCCGGACGCCGTGAAGTATTGGGTTACGAAGAAGGGCGGGCCCAATCCCTTCTGGACGGTTCAGTCCGGGAGGCACCCGACGGTTTCGTGGCAGTCGAATCTGTTCGCCCCTGACGCCAGGAAGCAGAAAGCGCTCGTCTATCGAGTCGATCCAAAGACGCTGAATGTGTTCGTCAAGCCGGAGGGCGGTAACGAGTTCCGGCTCACTCCGGGGACGGTGGTCACCAAGAAGCTTCTGGCCGAGCATTCGATCTACGGCGTCACCCCCGACCCGCTGAGGGTATTGATCCAAGGCGATCCCACCTCGCCGCAGCAGCGGAAGGAGATCGAGGAGCAGCGCCTCAAGGCGCTGGAGCAAGCTCAAACGGAGATCGCGAGAGCTCAGGAGGAACTTCGGCGGGCGATGGAGCTGGCTCGAACCAGCCAAGATCCGAACGCGCAGCGGAAGGTTGGGGAGGAGAAGCGCGCCATCGCAATGCTCGAGGCCCAGCAACAGGCGCTCGAGGCGCAGAAGCGAGCCCGCCGGGACTCGACGCGATCGCTGTACCGGCTTCGGGGCGCGCAACGCGAGATGATCCGG
>DATGIR010000344.1:0-6182 GCA_035295605.1 Fimbriimonadaceae bacterium
CATCCTCCATCCTCCATTCCGCTATCATCGAAATCATGAGCATCCGTGGCAAAGCCGCCATTCTCGAAGAGCCCGGCGCCCCCGCCGTCATCCGCGACATCACGATCGATCCGCCCGGCCCGAACGAGGTTCTCGTTCAAATCACGGCCAGCGGCGTGTGCCACACCGACCTCACGGTGAAGAACCTGAGCGGCAACGGGATGCCGTTCCCCATCGTGCTCGGCCACGAGGGCGCGGGCATCGTCGAGGCGGTCGGCGAAGGCGTCACGAGCCTCAAGAAGGGCGATCCGGTTGTCATCGCCTACCGCGCGCCCTGCGAGCAGTGCCCGGCATGCCTGCGGGGCGACCCCCGTCACTGCTATATGGCGCTCCGCGCGGGACCTCGCATCAAGCGGGCGTCGGACGGGGCCCAATGCTCGCAGGTGCTCAGGTGCGGCACGTTTGCGACCCACACGGTGGTCCACGCCAAGGCCGCGATCAAGATGCCCGAGAAGATGCCCCTCGACCGGGCGTGCCTCCTTGCTTGCGGTGTGGTCACCGGAGTCGGCGCCGCCCTCAACACGACGCCTGTCGCCCGAGGCGCCCGCGTGGCCGTCATCGGCTGCGGCGGAGTGGGCCTGAGCGTGATTCAAGGGGCCCGGCTTGCCGGCGCCAAGCAAATCATCGGCGTCGACGTCAACCCGACCAAGCTCCAGTGGGCGAAAGACTTCGGGGCGACCGACACCGTCAACGCCAAGAGCGGCGACCCCGTCGAGCAGGTCCGCAAGCTGACCGACGACGGCTGGGACGGCGGCGTCGAGTTCGCGTTCGAAGCCACCGGCATCCCGATGTGCACCGAGCAAGCCGTGAAGATGCTCGCCTACGGCGGCACTGCTACCACGATAGGCTTCCCGGCCGCGTCGGACGCCGTGAACCTGAACCTCGGCGACATGGCGACCGGCGTCTATTGGAACAAAGCCGCCCTCAGGGTTTGCCACTGCGGCGATACGCTGCCCTCGATGGACTTCCCGATTCTCGCCGACCTCTATCTCAAAGGCCAGCTTCAACTCGACCGGATGGTCACGCGAAGGATCAAGCTAGACGAGGTCGAGGACGCCTTCCACGAGATGGAGACCGGCGACGTGATCCGTTCGGTGATCGTTCTTTAGATTCAGAACTGGTCTGTCATGAACATCCCGATGTTCGACGGACCGTTCCGCGCCATCAAGTAGAGTTCGAAGTGTGCATCCGTCACCGGGACGCTGAGGAGCTTGGTCATCGACTCGAGACCAAACCACTCGGCGTCGGGGGTTTGCCATGGCGCGGCGACCGGCTGGTCGATGACCACTTCGCGAACGACAGAACCTTCGCTGCAAAGGTATCCATCGCCAAACTCCGTGCAAACCCGCATGCTCCACCGCCAATAGCGCCAGCGCTGGTCGTCGCGCCGAAGCCGGTTCGGATCCTTCCCGGCCCACGCCGCATACCGGGCCTCGACCGCCTCGCCGTCCAGCATCGCCGGAATCGCGTCCTCTTCCATCCGGTCGAGTGAGCCTTTGATCACGGTGTCGGCAATGGCGAAACCTGAGCCTCGGTAGAGCGACGGCTCACGCGCAAACAGGTACGCGGCGCCTTCTCCCGTCGACTCACCATGCGCGCACACATGCTGAAGGAGCTTGCTCGCAAAACCGAGCCCGCGTCGGTCTTCGCGCGTGGCGACGCCGGCGATCCCGAACGCCCGGCCCCACCCGAATCGAAGCGGAACGGTCGTGAGGATTGAGACCATATCCCCCTCTGAGAAGACCGCCCACTTTCGCTCCAGGTCGAACAAGGGTTCCTTGTAGAAGACGCTCTTGGCGCGTTCGACCTCGAGATCGAATACGGTGCACATCAGATCGAGGAATTCGGCGGCTTCGTCGGGTGCGATCGGTCGGATCGTCATCGGCGGCTTTTGGCGATGTCGACGTGGATCTGGAGGGGAGGATCCATCAATTCGAGACCAGGGGGCAGCTTCGGCGTCACCGTGTAGGTCCACCCGCCGTGCAAGCCCGAAATGTCAACTGGGGCATCGATCGCCGACGTCTTACTCACGAGCCCGGACGGCCCCCTGACCCAAGTTGTGCTCGGGGTAGCCGAGGGGCCGGCCTCCCCTTTAACAAAATAGTTCGAGACCTCGTACCCGGGCGCGGCATGGCCCGAGAAGACGACGTTTACGTAGACCTGTCGCTGGCTCCTGGAAGGCCGCACCGTAACCCAATCGACGCGGGGAGTCATCACCAGATTGCTCTGAACCTGAGACAGCCGGGCCCGAACTTCCCCGTCTTGCTCCGCATCCTTGGGGTTGATGACGACGGTAGGCACAACCGTATCGACGATTGAGGCTGCACCCGTCAGCGTAACGGAGACGGGGAGGGTCTCGAATGAGTCGCGGTCGTAGTTGGTCCAGACCACTCCCGGGGGCGGACTCTCAAACTCCACCTTGATCTTGACGTCGCGCGTCTTCCGGGGTTCGATCTTGCCATCCAGCGTGCCGATCTGCGTGAACGTCACTCCCTCGAAGTCTTGCGGGGGTCTTACGACCGGCTTGAAATTGTCAACCGGGCTTACCCCCTGTTCGGAGGCTGGCCGATACTTGCGCAAATCGACAATCGCCATCGCCGACTGAGGGTTCGCGACTAGCTGCTCCACCTTATCCCGGGGCCCGGCGACCTCGAATTCGACGAACGCGCCTTCTTGGTCAAAGACAAATTTCTGGGTGTCGAGGTTCTTCGATTGGATCGTCAGGGAAACCCGATCCTTCATGGTGGGACCCTCGCGTTGCACGTACAGGTAGAGGAACATCGAGAGCGCAAAGGCAACCAACATGAGCACCGGCTTGGTGAGCCGTACCGCCCACCTCACGGGTTCGGCACCTTGGCCGTCTCGGAAACGACGGTGCTCGGCGGCGGCGCCGGTTCGGGCCGTGGCGCTGCGCTCGAGTCGGCTTTCTCGGGCTTGGCCCGCTTCCCTGACCGCGAGCGTCCGCGCGCCAACCCCGTCGCGCTCAGCTTTCGCGGCCGCTTGGGCGCATGCTCCTCACCGCGCAGCTCGCGGTTCAAGAGGTCCCGCAGTTCCATGTGGTTCGCGAGGCGTCGCAGCCGCCCCTCTATCGCTACCGATATCGAGCCTCGCTCCTCGCTCACGATCACGCAAAGGCAATCGCTCAGCTCGGTGACGCCGACCCCGGCCCGGTGGCGCATGTGCATGCTCTTGTCCAGGCGTGTGGAGTCGGATAGCGGGAGCCGGCACGCCGCCGCCGCTACCATGTCGCGCCGCACCACGGCCGCCCCATCGTGGAGCGGGTTCCCTTCATAGAAGATGGAGTTCAAGAGCGCAGCGCTGACTTCCGCCTTCAGCGAAACGCCGTTGTCGATGACCTCGTCGAGGTTCGCCATTCGCTCGAACACGATGAGCGCGCCAACATGAGCCGCCGAAAGCTCGGTGACCGCAGCCACGATCTCCTCGATCGTACGGCTCTCCGCGTGGGTACCAGGGGTTGTAAACGACGTTGCCCACAGCTTGCCGAACCCCTCCAGGGCGGTGCGGATTTCGGGAAGGAAGAGGATGACGAGGGCGACGGGCAACACGATGATGCCCTTTTCGAGCAGCCACGCCATGGTTCTTAAGCCGAGGCGCTGGCTGGCGTACATGACGACCACGTAACCGAGCACCCCGAGGATCACGCGCCAAGAGCGAGTTCCCCGAAGTTTTCGCCATACCAATCCGAGCAGCCGGTAGAACAGGTAGGTCACTACCAGAATGTCGATCCAGTTGACGACGGTAGCGAGGGTAAATCGCCGAAGCAGGTCTAGATGTTGGAGTGCTTCGTCCAATTCGCTCTACCTTCCATACATTTTAGCCAGCCGGCGGGTTCCCACACCCAGATCCGCGCACGAACTGGAGTTCATTGGAGCATCACTTTGAGGCGTTCGAGAAGCCGAACCGTGGCCGCCTTGTCCAAGTTCTCGTTGTTGGCTTCGCAGCGCGAGCTTAGTAAGCAACTCGGGCACCCGTCGCCGCACTCGCAGTCCCGCAGCAAATCAAGGGCAGCTTGTATCCACTCTTGCCTTCGTTCGTAGAGCGCCTCGCAGAGCCCCACGCCTCCCGGCGCCCGGTCGAACACGAACACCGCCGGCCTCACCGTGTCGGGAAAGGCGAGATACCAGGCGCTTCCGAGATCTCCGCGGTCGCATCCCGCGTAAAGGGGCGCGACCGCCAGGAGGGCGTGCTCGGCTCCGTGAATCGCTCCAATCTGCGCTAGCGGACTTCGTTCCTCGGATTCGCGGAAGTCGAAGCGAGCGGCGAGCGAGTCGTAGCTGTTGGGTGGCAGATCGAGTTCCTCGATGCTCAGAACGGTTTCGCCGTCGAGCGCCTTGCGCCGGAAACCCGAAACGACGTCGGTGACGGTGACCCCGGCCAACGACACGTTCTCCTCGCCAGAGCCGCTGGATCGTAGCTCGATGTTCTGGTGCAGCACGGATTGAACAATGCTTTGCGTGAAGTATTCGGCTTCCTGCGGGCGCAGGAAGGCAGTGCTTTCCCCCAAATTGAGCTCCTCCACCAGGTAGCTCGCGCCCCGATGGAGGTAGATCGCGCCCGCGTGAGCGGCGGTCATCGCTCGCCACCGCTCCATCGTCCCTAGCTCGAGATCGTTGACGAGCAATCGGACCGCCTCGCCTCCGCCGCCCCGGATATTGACGCTCGAAGCCGGCGCTTCATGGCTGGGATAGAGGAAGCGTCCAGCCCCAAACTGAAGTTCGCCTGCCCGGTCGAGCTCCTCCGCTACCTCGAGGGCGCCGTCGCCAAAGGCGGCGGCATCCGTGGGAGAGAGCGGCCGTTCGTAAGCGGCGCAGGCGAGCTGCTTGGCCAAGATCTGAGCGTTCTGTGGATTCAACGCGACCGCCTCCGGCTCTCGATCCAGGATCTCGCCCGGATGCTTGACGATGTACTGCTCAAGCGGATCCGGGTGGGCGACCATGATCCCCAACCCGTTCCGGGCACCGCGGCCGGCACGGCCAAGTTGCTGGCGGAAGCTCGAGACGGTGCCCGGGTAGCCGTTGAGCACCACTGCGTCCAGCCCGCCGATGTCCACGCCCAGCTCCATCGCGTTGGTCGCACTGAGTCCGAGCAGATCGCCCTTGAAGATCGCTCGCTCAATGGCGCGCCGCTCTTTCGGCGTGTAGCCGGCCCGGTAACTCTCGACGGCATTGACCGGGCCGCCGGATTTTCCCAAGGTTTCGCGTGCGTATCGCAGCACCAGCTCGGCGCTCACGCGAGCCCGGTTGAACGCGAGCGTCCGAATTCCGCCCGCCACCAATGCGGCAAGCAGCTCGGCGGTGACAAGATTGCCGCTCAGGCGGTCGCCGCTCGGCAGCTCCGGCGGATTCCAGAACACGATCGACTTGGCCCCCGCGGGCGAGCCGTCCCGGTCGATCACCACCGCCTTCCGTCCGGTGAGCTTCAGGAACAGCTCCTCGGGGTTGCTCACGGTGGCGCTGCACCCGATAATCGCGGGCCGGTTGTGGTGCCACTCGCACAGCCGCAGCAGTCGCCGGATCACGCCGCCCACGTGCGAGCCGAACACGCCCCGGTAAGCGTGCATCTCGTCGATCACGACTACCCGCAGTGCCTTCAGGAACGCACTCCACTTCTCGTGGGCAGGGAGGATGCCGACGTGGAGCATGTCGGGATTGGTGATCACGACGTGCGCCAACCGCCGGATCGGCGAGCGCTGCCCGACCGGCGTGTCTCCGTCGTACACTCCGATCCTGACATGGGGGCTGGGGGCAAGCGCCTCGAGTTTGGACGCCTGATCTTGGGCCAGCGCCTTCGTGGGGAATAGGTACAGCGCCCGGGCGGCGGGTTCGGCAAGAACACGCTCCAGCGCCGGCAGGTGATAGCAAAGCGATTTGCCCGAGTTGGTCCCCGTCACGACCATGAGGTCATCGCCCTCCATCGCCGCGTCGTAGGCGAAGGCTTGATGCGAATAGAGCTGCTCGATGTCCTCGGCCTTCAGGCGCTCCTCGAGCAGGGGACTCAGCGGCCGGCTGGTTTTGTGATACTGGGCCGAACGCGCCGGCACGGTCCGCACATAGGCGACCTGCTTGGCGACCTCTGGATCGTGCCGGGCTTCTTGCAGCCAGGCCGCAGGATCGAAGCCTCGT
>DATGIR010000345.1:0-2288 GCA_035295605.1 Fimbriimonadaceae bacterium
GCCCCACCAGCGGCCTCAGGCCGCTGGTGGGGCTCAGGGCGAGGCCGGAGACGATGCCGTAGCCGCCTCCGCCGATTTGGCCGAGGAGGAGGGCCTGGGCGCTGAGCTGGTTGAGGGAGTGGGAGACGCCGGCGGTCATTCCGGTGGTGAAGGGGCCGGTGTTTCCGGGGCCGAGCACGGGCGCGGTCGGGGCGAGCGGGGTCGGGACTTGGGCGGAGGTGAGCAAGATAGGGTTTCGGGTTTTGGGTTTTTTTGCGCGTCTCCTCTCCCTGTGGGAGAGGTCGGTGAGGCGCAGCCGAACCGGGTGAGGGGTCGAGGGGGTGCGTAGTCGACGCCCTGTGCGTCGTCCGGGGCGCCGGGCGTTACCGGCGCCTACGTTGCGATATGGAGCGCGGGATGGAAGCCCGCGCTCCATATGGGTAGCCGATGTACACTTTCAGCGTGCTCACGCTGGAACAGGCTCTGTGGCAGGACGACGACCGCCTGAGCGGCGCGGTCTGTTTCCGCGACACACGGGTGCCCGTGAGCATCATGTTCGAGCACCTGGAGGCGGGGCGGATGGACGAGTTCTACTCGGGCTATCCGAACGTGTCCCACGAGCAGGTCCTGGCCGTGCTCGAAGCGTCGCGAGGTTAAGCCGGGCTCAACCGGGGCGCGCCGGGCGTTACCGGCGCCTACATTGCCATATGGAGAGCGGCCATCTTGGCCGCTTCCGGACGCGGGCTGGAAGCCCGCGCTCCATTTAGTTAGAACCGCTTCCAGGTTTGGCCGTCGTCGGCCGAGTACCAGATGGAGATGTCGGTGTCGCCGTCGGCGACCATGGCGAGGGTCCAGCGGTCGGGGCCCTCGCGGGCCCTGTCGAAGCCGAAGCCTGAGCCGTCGCTGCGCAGGTTGGCGCCGGTGTCGGTGAGCGGGGTGAAGGGGACGGAAAAGTTGGGGTCGCCGGGACCGCGGGTTCGGGCGGAGAATGTGCCGGGGCCGGTGGCGCCCGAGTCGGGGACGAAGGAGATTTCGAGGAGCAGGCCGGAGGGCGCGCAGCGGATATCCGCGAGGATCATGCTGATTTGGTTGTTAGTTGCAAGTTGTCAGTTGTAAGTTTCTTGGGTTAGGTGGTATGGTTAAGTTCTAACCATTCGCTGAGAGGGTGTCGGGTTAGATAACTTTTATGCTTTGGCATCTATATGTTTAGATGCATTTCTCCTCTCCCCTCGGGAGAGGTCCGCGAAGCGGGGTGAGGGCGCCCTCCGCGCACTGGCTAAAGCCAGTGGCACACATCCGGACGCGGGCTGGAAGCCCGCGCTCCATATAGCTACGCCTGCCAGGTTCGGCCGTCGTCGTCGCTGACGAAGCGGTGGACGGTTGCCGACCGCACCGCGCGCAGCTCGATCCGGCCGCGGTGGTCCAGGCACATGCGGGGGTTCGACCAGCCGCCGTCGGTCGTGATCCGGGTCTCCACCTGCCACAGGGGTACCGGGAAAGGGCTCCACTTATAGTAGATATCGCCCGCGATCAGGTACGCGAGGTGGAGCTCGCCGAAGTCGCTTTGGAGGATCCAGGGCTGGGCGCCCTCGCCGGGCAGCAGCACGCACGAGTAGCCGTGCCACGGCGAGGCGTGGGCGTAGATCGTGTCGCCCGAGCGGACGGTGAAGGTGGCGTCCTCGCTGTTGGTGACGGCACGATCGTGGCGGGCGATGCACCAGCCGGCGGGGGCGCCGGTCGGGGCGGTCCACTGGGCGCCGCCGGGGTCGAAGAGGTTGGCAGGCACTTGCGCGCCGACCAGGTCGCGCGGGCCTTTGGCGTGGCTCCAGCTCTCCAGGGCGAAGGCGCCGGTGGGCTGGAGGTCGGCGTTTCGGGCGCGGCCGGGGAAGACGGCGAGGGGCGGGAGCTCGGCGAGGGCGCTGACGAGGAAGCCGGCGAGCTTGGCGTTGGGGGCGGCGAGGAAGCTGTGGGTGTCGGCGGCGAGGTCGCCGCGGGTGGATAGCTCGACGGGGTCGTAGAGGGTAGCGATCTCGGCGTCGATGCCGGCGTCGGCGGCTTCGGGGACGGCGACCACGCGCTTGAAGGCGAGCCAGTCGAGGATGGTGGACGTCTGGCCGAAGGGTCGGACGGCGGGCGGGTTCTGCCAGGCGCCGGAGACCCACCAAGCCCAGCTTCCGAAGCGGATTCCGGGGCCGTTCGGCCAGAGAGCGATCGCGGTGTCGCCGGTCTCCTGGACGACGGCGGGCGGCTGGGCGGGGAGGGTGAAAACCGGATAGCCGAGCTGAATGGGTTGAGTGGGATCGGCGAGG
>DATGIR010000346.1:0-3500 GCA_035295605.1 Fimbriimonadaceae bacterium
CAACCAATGCAGCTTGCTGAGTTCCAGATACACGGGAATCAGGAACAGCTGACCGGGCAACAGTAGCGAGCAGACGATAACGCCGAGGATGATCCGAGAGCCACGAACCTTGAGCCGGGCGATCGCGAACGCGGCCATCGAGGCGAAGGTGAGGACCAGGAACGTGACCGACGTGGAGATGAAGATGCTGTTGAGCAGCCACCGCCCGAAAGGCGCCTCCTCCTTCCACTGGAGAACGTAGGCGTAGTTCGAAAGAGTAGCGTGCTTGGGTATCGCTGAGGCCGGGTTGAGCACTTCGGCTTCGGGCTTGAACGAGGTGAGCACCATGAGCAGCACCGGCAGCATGAACAGCAGGGCGGCGAGACCCATGACCGGGGTGATGACGAGGCGGCCGAGCTTCAATCGATCGACCTCCGAAGCCAGAAGACGATCGCCAGCGCCGGGATCGCGATCATGGCAAAGAGCAGCCAACTGATCGAAGCGGCGTAGCCGAGCCGGTACTGGTTGAACGCGGTCTCGTAGATGAGCTGCACCATGCCGCGAGTGGAAAGCTCCGGGCCGCCCTGGGTCAACAACGCGGACTGGCCGTACATCTGAAACGCGCCGATCGTGCTCGTTACCAAGACAAAGAGCAGGACAGGGCGCAATTGAGGAATTGTAATTCGTGTAAATACGGTCGGCGCCGTGGCCCCGTCGAGCATCGCCGCTTCGTAAAGCTGGGTAGGAATTTGCTGCAGGGCGGCGAGGAGGATGACGGTGGTCCCACCGAGGCTCCACCAGAGGCTCATCCCGACGATGCTGCGCATCGCCACCGACTTCTCCGATAGCCAGTGGATCGGCCCGACACCGATCTTGTGGAGCAAATAGTTAAAGTAGCCGAAGTCGAGTTCGTAAAACCAACGCCAAATCAGCGCAGCGACCACGACATTAAACATTCCTGGCACAAACATCAGGCCGCGAACGAAGTTTCGGCCCCTTTCCATGGACTTGAGCCCAAGGGCGAACGCGAATCCGAGCGCGACGAGGGCGGGGATCATCATGCCGGCGTACGTACAGCTCGCGAGCGCCGCCTTATGGAAATTCTCGTCCTTCACGGCGTTCACGTAGTTCGTGATCCCGACCCATCCCGCGCTTTGCCGGGAAGTGAGATCCAGGTTGGAGCAGGCGAGCAGCGCGGCGACGACGATCGGTGTGACGATGAACGTGAGGAACGAGGCCGCGAACGGCACGAGGAAGAGATAGGAGCTCCACCGGCGGCCAGGCGCAATCATGGCTTGGCTCCTTCCTGGGCGATGGTGCGGCTGTAGTTCTCGTTCGCGACTTCGAGCGCGTGTTGGGCGCTATCGCGTCCGCGGAGAACCTTCTCGACCGCCTGATCGATCTCGAATGTGAGCTCGAACAGGTACACGGTCCGGGGTGGGTACAGCATCCACGGAATCTGGCGTGAGAACTGGTACTGCGCCTGCAGCGCCTTAAAGCCCGGCTGGTTCCGGATGCTGACCCGTGCCGGCACCTGGCCCGCGGCCGCCCACTCGAGGCTGTTCTGGGATAGGAACGTGATGAAGCGCTCGACCGCATCGCGCTCGCGGGGCGAGATTCCTTTGCGGATGCAGAGGCAGTGAGAGTCAGCGAGGGTGCCGGGTTGATCGCCGATGGTCGGTATCGGGGCGCCGATGTAGTCCAAGTTCTCCACCCGCTGAAGGTCGCCGATCATGTAAACGCCGTCGAACGCCATCGCCGCGTGCTGCTGGCGGAAGAGAATCCAACCCGAGCTCGCCTCGGGCTCGGGAACGATCTTCTGCCCGTTCATGAGGTCGCCCATAAACGCGAGAGCGGCGACGTTGCCTTTGTTGGCGAGGTCGGGCTTGCCGTTCTCGTCGAAGTAGCGGCCACGGAATTGGGGCACGAGGGCCATAAAGTTGTTCCGCCAGAACGTCCAGGAAAAGCCCCAAACCGTGTGATCTCCGTGAGCATCGACCTTCTGGGTGGCCTTGATAGCCGCGATGAACTCGGCGCGGTTCGTTGGGGGTCGGGCGCTGCCGTCAGGGTTGACCAGGCCCGCTTCGCGCAGCAATTTGGCGTTGCAGTACATCCCCTGGGGGTGGATATCGAGGGGCACCGCGATCCGCTCCTTCCCGAAGGTGACGGCCTCTAGCACCTTGGGGTCGAAGTCATCCGGAAGGATTCCGGTGCCGGGACCGAAGAGGTCGGTGGCGTCGGCGACGAACCCGGCCCGCATCATGCGCGGCAACGTGCTGGCATGGATCACGAAAACCTGGGGTCCGCGGTTGTCGACCGCGGAGACCATCAGCTTGTTGTAATAGTTGGCCCAGTCGATGCGCTGCATCGAGACCTCGACGTCGGGGTTCTCCTCGTTGAAGCGCCGGATCATTCGGAGGGCGGCGCGGCCGTCAGGCCCGGTCCAGCCGTTCCAAAAGCTGATCTCAACCTTCCGGCCCCCGAGCCCGTTGCTGCCGCCGGTGATCAGCCAGAGCAAGCCGAGGACAAGGCACGCGAACCCCAGCAGAGCCAAATAGAGCCGCTGGGCCATGGCCCTAGTGCTCCCGGCGAATGCCGCGAATAACGGCTCGGGCTTGGTTTCGGCCGACGAAATAGTGGCCGCCGGAGGCCAATTTCACCTCGTCGATCCACTCCTCGCCGCGAAGTCCCTCTTTGGGCCAACGAAATTGGATGTGATCGCTCGTACGCTTCCACGAGCCGCGTTGCCGGCCGCCGAGGGAGCAGGTGCCGTCGGCAAGAATGGATAGGTTCGAGACCCAACCGAAGTCAACCTGCTGCTGCCACTCGCCAACCGGGCTATCGACGGGGTGGCGAGCCAAGGCGGCCGTTTCGGGCGTAATCGGCAGCCCAGGGAGGGGCCATCCGTCCTCGCCCCAGAGGAGCTCGCGGACCTGGAGGGTTGGAACGCCCCAGACGCTGCCGTGCCAGAACTTGCGGCCGTCGTAGTAGTGGAAGGACATCAGCCAGCGTCCGTCCGTGTCTTGGAACTCGACGCCTCCACCTGGGCCGAACATCGGCGAGGAGGAGTTCACGACCGACTCGTGGCCGCCTTCCGTCATCGGCTTGCCGGTCGAGTCGACGAAAGGTCCGTCGGGGCTCTTCGAGCGGCCCACGACGATTTGGTAGGTGCTCCGCACGCCTTGGGCGGCCAAACCGTAGTTCACGAACAGATAGTAGTATCCGTTGCGATAGACCCGGCATGGGGCCTCGATGCCGTTGGCGCGATCGGCGGGGTTGGTGGCGACAAGGGTCTTGGCGCCCGGTTCCTTCAGCTTGCCTGTTACGGGGTCGAGTTCGGTGCTGTAGATGCCGGACCAGTAGGAGCCGAAGACCATCCAGTGGCGGCCGTCGGGATCGATCAGCACGGAGGGATCGATGGCGTTGAAGTTATCCTTGCCGTCCTTGCTCTCGACGATGAGGCCGAGGTCGCGCCAGCCTTGCGTCGGGTGGGCGGCGTCGAAGTGCGGGCACTCGGCGAC
>DATGIR010000347.1:0-2058 GCA_035295605.1 Fimbriimonadaceae bacterium
AGGCGTTACCGCTGGTCCTGCTCGGGCGACCCGATCTGGCCTACGGGTTGCTACGTTCGCTAGATAGTATCGACGACCCGTCTGAACTGGTAGATGTCTTGAAGAGGATGGGGTTGGATTGCGCGCCGACTCCCGGCGGACCCCTGCTTCAAAGCGAGGAGATGTTGCGTGCCTGCGACAGGCGTGGGGTTTTCGTCCACTTCGACGAGGTGTGGCTCTATCGCTCAGCCACGGCCGGAGAGGGCCTCCCGCCGGCATGTTTCACAACGGACGCATGGGAGGTCGGAGATGAGCCTCCCCACCTTATGGAAGCTGCGATGACTCACTCTGGATGCTCTTTGGTACTTGCTGACGGCGACGGGCTCAACTACGCGACCCCGGACTCGGAATTGGAAGAGTTGCTTAAGCGGGGGTGAGGCAGATCTTGCCGCGTCTCCGAGACCGCTTTTGGGGCCAGCGAAATGTTGCTTAATGGAGCATCGGCGCGAACGGCCCAGTGGTGACAAATGAGCTACCTGCCAGATAGGGACGACGATGATCAAGCTCGAGAGCCGCCGTCCGTCGAGCGCGTGAAGAAGCGGCTCATGATCCTCTGGGGTAGTTCTTTTCGGGCCGAAGCGGAACGCCACTTCACGAACGAAGCAGAAGGGGTCACGGAGGCCGTGTTCGAACTCCGGGAGTGGCTCTTCGGAGAGTTGGATGACGAAGTCACCCAGAGAGAGCGCGACGCTCACATGCTTCCTGCCGGCGCTTGGAGCAACAAGCAGATAATCGACGCTTCGTGGATGATCGAGGCTGCCGTCCCACTCGGGTGGGCACTTGGCCTGATTCGAGATTTTCCCAAGTGGGATCGAGAGCGCACGACCGCGGGTTGCCGATTCATCGATTTCCCCCAGCCGTCGACGTGGAAGCCTGAGCTGACGCTCCGAGCGCCGCGAACGATTGAGCTCCAGGCCATGAGCGTGGAGGCGCACTACTGGCGCATTCGGGTCTTCGATCGGAGCGAAGAAGCGGTTGCCTACGCGAAGAAGCTCATGGGGCGGGCAGCCAGGCTCGGGCAGGTTAAGTTGGCGGCGGACGGCGATTTGGCGCTCTCCGACGGGCGAAGCATCGCCGAGCTTGCGGAGGACGACTGCCACAAACTTTGCAGCATCCAATCGGAGCGGCTCGAAGGCTTGAATTGGCTTTGCGGCCAAGAGGCGGATTGGGACCAGATTACGGCCGACACCATCGTCAGCTGGCTTTGGGACGAGGAGTGGCCGGAGGGTCGAGAGTCTTAGCCGGCCAACACCGACCCGAATCCCGGGTCGAAATCCACCCTCAGGTGCGCGGCGACCGTGCGGCCGACGGACGCCATGCCGTCCACATCCCCTAGCGGCCCCACGCCGCCACCCACCACGCACACCGGCACGTACTCCCGGGAGTGGTCGGTCGAGGGGGTCGTCGGGTCGTTGCCGTGGTCGGCGGTGAGGATCAGCAGATCGTCCGGCCCCAAAGCCGCCAACAAGGCGCCCAGCACCGCGTCGAAATCCACCAGCGCCCTCGCGAAGCCGGCCGGGTCGTTTCGGTGGCCGTAGAGCATGTCGAAATCCTCGAAGTTCCCGAAGATGAAGCGCGCGTCGCTCTTCAACGCCCCCTCCAAAGCCACCGCGTGCTCGGCGTTGCAGGTGGTTCGGTGGGTTTCCCGAAAGCCGCGCCCGGCGAAGAGCTCAGGAACGACCCCGATCCCCAGCACGTCGCCGACGACGTCGACCAGGTTCGGCGGTGGCGAGAGAGGAAAGTCCTTCCGGCCCCCGGTCCGCACGAAGGCGCCGGGCGTGCCGACGAACGGCCGAGCGATCACGCGCTCCAGGTTGTTGGGCGCCACGCAGACCGCCCGCCCGATCCGGCAGATCTCGTAGAGCCGCGCCAGCGGCACCACCTCCTCGTGGCTGGCCACCTGAAACACGCTGTCCGCGCTTGTGTAGAGGATCGGCTTGCCGGTCGCCATGTGCTCGGCGCCCAGCTCCTCGATGATCGCGGTCCCGCTGGCCGGCTTGTTCCCGAGAACCTGGGTCC
>DATGIR010000348.1:0-2571 GCA_035295605.1 Fimbriimonadaceae bacterium
GTTTTGCCGCACTAGCCGGGACCAGAATTCGCTGTTTTGCTGATGGCCACGGCCCGCAATATCAGGTCGACCGACGGGTTGCTCCGCAGCGGGCAGATGAGTGTCGAGAGTCGAGTCCAGGTGGTCACGGGTGACGACTATGAGCCCAGCCTTGTGTCGCGAGGCCATCACACACAAGCGACCGGTCTCAAGGTCGAAGTCGCTCGGCTCCGTAACACCGGACAGTGGGTGAACCATCACCATGACTGGGCGCTCGAGCCCCTGCCACCGCTCTGGCGTGTCGACTGACACCGCGGACATCTTCTTGTCGAGACGAAGTGCCATCGCAGAATTCATTACTCGGTGAGTAGCACAAAGGCCGATTTCTGAGACGTCGAGCGCGGTCTCCTTTCCGTCGATTCGTTTCATCGCGTTTCTGGTGAGCAGCCTCCGAGCGACACCCACGGCCAAGTCAGCAATCTCCAGATCCTCCTCCAGCGGTGGCCCCTCCGGAGGTGTCGGCAGCGTGATGGCAACGACGGAACCGGAGTCGAGGAGGTCGATTGCGGCATCGATGCCGTCCTTAGCTCGGCCGCCGGACCGAACGCCCCGCTCACCGTCTCGCGCGAACGCGCGAAACTCGAAATCGTAAAACGACTCGATGTAGCCGACCGTATCGCGGGGCAAGCGGCGCGTCGCCGGCAGGTCGAGCGAGAGCAAATCTCGCCAGCGTTTCTTCTCTGCGAGAATTAGTTCAGGTGCTGCCCGGTGCGGTGGGCGCGGCGCCGTTTCCCAGCGCCCGGTTTCGATCGTCACAACCGGAGGGATCTGGCCGGGGTCGCCGATTAGGACGAATCGACCGGCGAACCGGCCAAGGTGCATGAAATCCGCCCAGGCCAACTGCCACGCTTCCTCAACGAACATCACGTCGAACTCCGCGAGGTCACCTAGCATGCCCCACTTGGCGGAGGTGCCGACCACGAGGCAGCGTCCGGCAGGAAGCTCCTTCTTATCTGAGATGATCAAATACGGAAGCCCTGCGTCGGCCGTGGTCCCAGCTGCAGCGAAGCGAATCGGCTTGACGCTGAAGTCCGCGGCGAACCTGCGACAAATATCGTCGGCTTGCGACCGCGTCTGAGTGGCAATTGCTACGCGCTGACCCTTCTTGAACGCTGCTTTGGCTGCGGTCAACAGCAGATACGTTTTTCCTGATCCCGGCGGTGCCTTGACCACCGCGAGGCGGCCGTCTTCGCAGACGTAGTCAACGAGTTGCCGCGTTGCTTCTTTTACGTAATCCTCGAGCTCCCGATGCGACTGGGTCATCGGCCAGACCCGGTCTTGATCTGATCGAGGTCCTCCCCGACCTCATCCGGGAGATCCATGGCGAGGTTCTTCGGCATTGCGTGCGTCACCCACGCCCCTGGGCCGTCGGCTTTCCAAATCGCCTGGCTCTTCCGTCGGGCAATGCCGTCCATCGTCGCCTTGACGAAGTGGACCCGTCTGCCAACCAGGCGCTGATCCTCGGCAATGCAGCCGCGAGAGTCTGGCTTGGTGTGGTGAGCCTTTACGTGGAGTTCAAAGCGGTACGGCCCGTCAGCGTCCTGGCTTATGTCGAGAAGCTCTGATTGGCGCTTGTCAAACCCAACTTCGCTTAAGGTTGAACCTTCCCGCAGCCGGAGGGGCCTCTTCCCATCGCTCTCAACCGTCCAGAGAACAGTCCGCTTCCTGCCATCCTTCGTGCACGTGACTTTCGTGATCGTGCCGTCAATCGCGTCTCCGTCGGCGACCAGCTCGGCGAGTAGTTCTTTGTCGTCCTGCACGAGCATGAAGTCACGCAACTCGGCGGACGATTGTGCGACGTAGTACCGGGAGCCCGCGGCTGCAGGATGCCGATCCGTCTCCGGTGATGGGAAGAACGGCGGACCGTCTTCGGAGTCCTCAAGCTTGCGCTCGAGGCGCAGATACTGCCGATAATGCTCGTCCAGTGACGCTGCGATCAACCGCTGTAGGCCGCGGTTCTCACGGCGCTTGTCTGACTGGATCGCGCGCACTGCGTCTTCCGTAAGCGTCCATCGACGGACGAGTTCCTCCGTCAACATCTTGCGGATTAGACGTTCAGAGCGTTCCAGACGTGGACGGTCGTCGTCCTTCCGCGCTTCGTTATACGCCTCGACGTCAGGCGCGAGTTCGTCCCGCTCGAATGGCGGGTCGAGGCTTGTCGAAATCGAATGACGCTCCGCCTCCTCCGCCGCCGCCATCCTCGCCTCTCGACCTCCCTTGGTGTTCAACCACGCGAGCAAAAACCCGAGATGTCCTTGGCGGATGCTGTCGGACGGATATGTGTATGCCTCCGACAACACCTCGGTGGCAACCATGGTGACCATCTGACCGGGACGTTGCGCTTCCCTGAACAACCATCCGCATGCGCGCGAGAGAGCCTGGAGCAATTCGACCCGCGTGGCCGATCCAAACTTGGTTCGGTTGTACGAGTACGCGATGAAATGGAGCATCTCAAGGTGCGCTGGGTTCGGAACCCATATCTGCCTGAGGCCGAACAGTGGATGGCTCTTCGCGTCCGTCTGACCATCTGAT
>DATGIR010000349.1:0-3615 GCA_035295605.1 Fimbriimonadaceae bacterium
TGGCCGCGGTGCAGGTTTGGGTCAACCCGATCATGGACGACGGGCACAATCGATCCAAGCTGGACGCGCTGCTGCGGGAGGTGGCGGCGGCCGGGGTGCTGGTGAGCTCGCACCCGGACACGATCCAGAAGATCGGCACGAAGACCGTACTGTACGAAACGCGGCACATGGGCTGGGGGTCGGATATCGACCTGTACCGGTCTTCGGAGGAGATGCGGGCCCGGCTTCCGGAGCGGCTCCGAGCGGGCAAGCCGAGGGTGCTGAAGCAGCACCGGGGCCATAGCGGGCACGGGGTTTGGAAGCTCACGCCGAAGGGGGATCGGGTGGTCGCCCGGCACGCGGCGCGGGGGAGCGAGGACCGGGAGATGAGCTTGGAGGAGTGGGCGGAGGTGTGCGCGCCGTACTTCGCGGAGGGGCCGATGCTGGACCAGGCGTACAACGAGCGGATCGGGGAGGGGACGATCCGGTGCTACCTCGTGCGGGGCCGGGTGGAGGGGTTCGGACACCAGGAGGTGAACGCGCTGGTGCCGGGGTCGGACCCGGGGCCGCGGCTGTACTTTCCGCCGGACCGGGCGGACTTTCAGGCTTTGAAACGGCGGGTTGAGGACGAGTGGGTGCCGGAGCTGATGGCGACGACCGGGCTCGCGGAGGAGGGACTGCCGATGCTGTGGGACCTCGACTTCATGCTCGGGCCGGGGGAGGGGGCGTACATGCTTTGCGAGATCAACGTGAGCTCGGTGTATCCGTACCCGGAGAGCGCGATGCGGCCGCTCGCGGAGGCGATTCGGGCGCGGTTGGCGGCTCCAGACACGGCTCGCTGAGCCGTGGCACGGAGGGGGAACGCCGTGGCACGGAGGGGCGCACTATTATCAGATGGGAGCAAGAGCTACGATTCAGCCTTGCTGCGCCGGCCGCTGCTCTACTTGTCGCTGTTCTTGAAGCAGCACCGGGAGGAGTATTACCGGCGGCTCGACCTTGTGCGGGCGGAAGGGGATTGGGAATCCTGGCTCGAGTTCTTCCTCCAGGGCGTAGCGGTGACGGCGCTTCAGGCGGTCGAGACAAGCCGCCGATTGACGGCATTGTTCGAAGCGGACTTCGCCCGCGTCAACGGGTTGGGCCGGGCATCTGGGCGCGCGTCGCAGGTGCTTCGCGCGGTGCGGGAGAGACCGGTTGGGAACATCCGCGACATCGCGGCTCGGTGCGAGGTGAGCTACCCGACCGCGGGACGGGCGGTCGCGGCCTTGGAGCGGATGGGAATTCTTGCCGAAATCACGGGCCGTCTGCGCGAACGGGTGTTCGCGTACCGGGCGTACCTGGAGATCCTGAACGAAGGCGCGGAGCCGTTGTGAGGCGGGCGACGGTTCCAAGGTCGGGCGGAAGGTTCGATGGCCCCCTCCACCCTCGCCGCTAGCCCTCCACCGGTTCGCGTTGCTCACCGACTCCCCCCGGTGGGGGGAGAGACGTTTGGGTGTCACCCGGTGGGGGGTGCGAGGGCGCCGGGCGTTACCGGCGCCTACTCTTTTTTGAGCGAGATTCGGAAGGTGTAATCCTTGTAGCCGGCCGTCGAGTTGTAAGAGTGGAGCTGGTAGACCATGTCCTTCGGCACGGTGCTCTTGGGCACGTAGTAGATCAGCGCGAAGTCGAGGCTCGAGCCGCGCAACATGTCCGGCGCCCGGGGTCCGTCTTCCTCACGCGTCTTGAAGTTCTGGTCGCCGGCGGTCAGCGCGGTCAGGTCGCCGCCGAGAGTGTCCAGGCTCATCGTGTCGGACGTGGTGTTCTGGACGTGGAACTTGACCACGACGAGCTTTTCGCCGTCCCTGAACGGGGCGATCGGTGCGCCGGCGGGGTGCTCGGGGGTGAAGCTCTGAGTCTCGACGACCTCGGTGACCTTGAGCAGGAACGAGCCGCAATTGAGTTGGTCGCCGACCTTGCCGTTGAGCCCTTCCGCCTGGCCGGAGATCCCCTTGGGAAGGAGCTCGAAGCCGTCATCGGTTTTCTTCACCGAGAGGTTCAAGGCTTTCGCGACGTCGGAAAGCGGGACGTAGGTCTTGCCGTTCTTGACGACGAAGTCGGTGGCGACCTCCTTGCCGGAGTAGAGGAGCTTGCCCTCGGTGAGCAGCCCAGCCGCGAGCGCGGCGCCCCCGACGATGACCAAGGCGGACGCGACAAGCGGCTTTTTCATTGCTAGTCGAAAGTCTAGCGTTTGGTGGTGGTGCGGGTGGGCACTTCTCCCGTGACAGCGGTATCGACGAGATGCTCCTCGACCCGAGGCAACTTGCGCTCGCCTCCGACTTCGCCCTGGGCAATCGCAGTGGCGTAAATAACCCCGTAGAGCTTGCTCATGAACATCTCGGGCACGTAGGCCACGACCGGGATGCCCTTCTTTGACTTCTTCTCGTGGATGACCCTACTGGAGCAGAACTTACACATCAGGCAGGGCGAGATGTCTCCGGTCGACTCACAAAGTCCGTCGACCACGCAACTGCAAAAGTCGGTTTTGCATTTCCCCGTCTGCGGACCCTTCGGCACCGCCGATTCGAAGTAGATCCCTTCGTCGAGCGGCGGCGCGGTCGCGGTCTCCAGGTCGATCTTGATGGGTTGGCCGAACGCGGCCAGCGACGGGCGGCGGAATTTCGCCGGGGTTCTATTTAGAATGTCGAGAAACCGGTCCCGGCACTCCAAAAAGTCGACGATCGAGTTGGCCCTATCCGCGGTCGAAATCTTCTGCCCGCCCCTATCGAGGTCGACGTGAACCTCGCAGAGGCACCCGTCGCCGCCCACGTCGGAAAGGGAGATGTTGGAGGTGGTGAACCCACCCGTGTAGCGTAGGCTGGTGGGCCCGTCGAACGGGGGCAGGTAGGAGATGGTGATCGTCCCGGTCGACAAGGCGAACTCGGCGACGTACATTCCGCTGCGATAGGGCTCCTTCTGCCAGAGCTTCATCAGCGTGTCCTGCCAAGCATCCCGGTCCGGCCGGTGACCCTTGAACTCCTCGGTTCCGTAGGCTTGGTACAGTGCGGCGCTCAAGTCGGGACGCGCGATCAAGGGCTCGATAATCGCGACGCACGGAGTTCTTACCGTCCAGGTGATCGCGGGAGGCTCGATTCCCCCCTGCGGCCAGCTCTTCCCTAACGTTTCAAGGTAGCTCTTGGGATCTTCAAGAAGAGGAACGAGGGTCTCCCAGTCGGGTTGGTGGACAACGACGGAGAACTCCAGATGGTCTGGCCCGTAGTCCAGAGTGATAATCGTCGCTTGCGCGGGCTGCTTTGTGGCCATTCGGCCTCCTCGGGACGTGTCCGGAGTCCGTACACGCCGACCACTTATCATTGTACGGCAATCGCCGAATTTCGTCAAAGAATTAGCAAATGCCCGACCATTGCCTCTGCGGCCTGCGTCCAGGGGAGCCCGCCCAGATCCTGACGAGCCTTGGCGAGGGGTTGCGAGCGGTCGTCGGCCAACTGCTGAGTCCGAGCCCGCAGGGCGTTCCGGTCCGCGGCGGACGAGGTGTGCGTCATCTTCTCGAGGACCGCGACGGCGAGCGCCTCTGGCTCGGGCTCGCCGCGCTCGCGATAGATCTCCTGCAGCCGCATGAGCAGCCGACGCGCCGAGTAGGCG
>DATGIR010000350.1:0-4737 GCA_035295605.1 Fimbriimonadaceae bacterium
GCTTACCCAGGCTGACAGAACGAACCTGCTGACCGGCGCGCGCTGGTGCGCGGCGATGGCCGACTATCTTCCCGGTCGAGCCGACGCGGAAAAGGAAGACTTTCGGTGTGGACAAGCCCTTGCCGCACTGGGCTATCACGAGGCCGCGATTCGCCGGTTCGATATGTACATCTCCTACGCGGGCGAGCACCCGGTCGACCAAAACACCGCCGTGATCCGGGCCGATTCGTACAACTTGAGGGGCGCCAGCCTGATGGAGCTCGGGGACCTCAAGGGCGCGCTCGACTCGGTCAATCAGGCCGTGAAAGCGTTTCCCGACGCTCCCTTTTTCCGCTACGTGCGGGCCGCGGTGGAACTCAGGTTGAACGACTCGAAAGCGGCAATCCAGGACCTTGACGTCGCGGTCACCAAGGGCCAGGAACAGCAGGACCCGGTGACGCTTCGTGCCTACGCCCTCCTCGAGGGAGTCAAGGCGAAGATGAAGTCGGAGAAGTAGCTGCCCGGCGGATTTCGGCCCAGGTGCGGGGAAACTTGGGCGCGGTTGATTTCACTTTGCGATAGATGGGGAACACCCGCACGATTTCCGTGCCTGGGAGTTCGCGCCGCTCGGTTCCTTCCAAACGGAGACCGAGCCCGGGCGCCGGGGGCGGAAAGGGCTCGTCGCCCGGGGTTCGCATGGGGATGACCATCCCTCCGACCTTGCACGGCGCGGCGGAAAGCTCGATCTGAATGGCGAGGGGAGCCAGCGCCCGCCCGGTGACGGTATCGAAGGCCTCACGCGGCGGGTTCTCTTCCGCGCGGCCCTGAAGAATGGCAAGGTTCGGAAGGGGTTGGGTGCCGAGAAAGTCGAGCATCTTGCCGCTCGAATCGAGCGCGGTCACGGCGAGGTCTGGCCGGCCGCACGCGAGCGGCCAAGCCGGAAAGCCGGGCCCAGACCCGATGTCGAGAGCCGAGGCTCCATGAGGCAGAAACTCGGCGATGAGCAGGGAGTCGACGAAGTGGCGCAGCCAGCACTCGGCTTGGGGAACCCGCGTGAGGTTCCGCGTTCGGTTCGCCTCGTAGAGCGCACACTCGAAGCCTTCGAAAGCCGACAGTTGGGCTCCGGTGAGCTCGATGCCCAACCCGGAGCAAGTTCGGGCAAAGGCGGCCTGGTCCATCCGGCTACCATCTTGGCCCGGTTGGTACGCTTAGCGCATGGATTTCTCCCTCACCGCCGAGCACGAGCTCATCCGCGAAAGCGCGGCAAAGTTCGGTCAGCAGGTGGTTGTGCCCGACGTCGAGGCTCGTGACCGCGACGCGAAAACCGACCGCAAGATGCTCGACAAGATGGCGGAGGCGGGAATGCTGGGCGTGGGGATCCCCAGCGCCTACGGCGGGCCCGGCGCCGACTATCTCTCGCTCGGAATCGTGTGCGAGGAGCTCGAGCGGGCTGACTCAACGGCCCGCGTGGTGATGAGCGTCCATAGCGGACTGCATTCGCTCACTCTCCTTCAATGGGGGACCGAGGAGCAACGGAAGCGCTGGCTCCCTGCGCTGGCGGCAGGATCGAAGATCGGGGCGTTCGGGCTGACCGAGCCGAACGCGGGCTCCGATGCCGCCAACATCGCCACGCGTGCCAGAAGGGACGGCGATAGCTACCTGCTGAACGGCGAAAAGACGTGGATTTCTCTGTCCGACTATGCAGATCAGTTCTTGGTGGTCGCGCGCCTCGAGAATCCCCCCGCCGGGGCCGCCCCGTACGTGGCGTTGATCGTCTCTCGCGAGCTAGAGGGATTCTCGAGCAAGCCGATCAAGGGCAAGCTCGGCGTCCGGGCGGGGAACACGGGTCAAATCTTCTTCGAGAACCTGCGCATTCCCGTGGATTGCCGGCTTGGCGAGGAGGGCGACGGGTTCAAAGTCGCGATGTCGGCGCTGGATCATGGCCGCTACACGGTTGCGGCCGGGGCGGTCGGCATCATCGCGGCTTGCCTCGACGCCTGCACCGCGTACTGTCACGAGCGGAAGGTCGGCGGGGAAGAGATCGGGCGGAAGCAGCTCGTCCAGCAGATGATCGCGAATATGGTTGCCGGCCGCGATATTGGTCGGCTGTTGTACTACCAGGTCGGGTGGATGAAGAATACGGGTCGCCGCCACACACGGGAGGTCAGCCTCGCCAAATGGCAGAACTGCAACGCGGCCTTCCAGGCTGCGCACGACGCAGTGGAAATTCACGGCGCCTACGGTTATTGCGATGAGTTTCCGGTCGAGCGCTACTTCCGAAACTCACGCGGCGCGATGATCTACGAGGGCACGCGAGAGATTCACACGCTGGTGCAGGCCGAGTACGCGCTCGGGTACAGAACGGACAAGCCGCTGAAGCACTCGCTGCCGGCTTGGGCGGGATAAAGGACTGGCCCGGACGAAGGGATTCGAACCCCCAACCCTCAGTTCCGAAGACTGATGCTCTATCCGTTGAGCTACGTCCGGGAGGGCTTGATGGTACCTGCGGGACCGCCGGGTTCCCGAAGCGGGAAGGGCGCGAAACCTTAACAATCCGCTTGACGTATCATTGCTTCACTGAGCCACTTCTCAGCATTTGTCCAACTTGGCGCAATTAACAGCACTACGGATCGCCAATGCTCCAAGTCAAAGGGAAATTGCCGATAGAATTTTCTGAAGCCGAACGATGTCCCAAGTTCTAGACCTTCCTCTTCTCGGGCTCGACGAAACGTTCCCCGACGTTCTATTCGTCCTCCACCACGCCAGCAGTGGACGATACGGCTGCTTCTTTCACGAGGGGGTTCACGGCTTGGCTTGCTTCAGCACCGAGACAGGCGCCTTCCGCTTCGCGGAGTGGATCGATTTGAGTGGGATGGAGACCCGCGAGCTCACGTTCGAAGAGGCTCGCTCGGTCGCCAAAGACCGCCCGATGCCGGTGATCTCGATGATGCTGCTCGACGACATCCAGCACCCGAAGATCCACTACGTTCGCTAGCGAATCCGGATCCCAAATCCCCGATCCCTGTTCCCGGCGCAACGCGCTTAGCAGTCTCGGCCGGATTCTGCCAATTTGCATTGACTTAGCAACCCCTCCGGCAAGTATCATTTAGCAGTCGCAGTCACCGACTGCTAAAAAGTATTCGTTCAGGAGGAACCATGGCATCACTCAAGCCGCTCGGCGATAAGGTCGTTGTTCAAGTCGTCGAGCAAGAGGAAAAAACCGCGTCCGGCCTCTATCTTCCGGATAGCGCCAAGAAGAAGCCCACCGAAGGCAAGATCATCGCCGTAGGCACGGGTCGCGTGCTCGACAACGGCGAGCGCAACAAGCTCAGCGTCAAGGTCGGGGACCGCGTGCTTTTCAGCAAGTACGGCGGCAACGAGGTCAGCCTCGACGGCGAGGATTACACGATCCTCGACGAGGATCAGGTCTACGCGATTTTAGGTTAAAGGAGAACACGAGAACACATGCCTGCAAAAACTTTGCTTTACGATGAGAGCGCGCGCCGCGCGCTCGAGCGCGGCGTCAACAAGGTCGCCGACGCGGTCAAGGTCACCCTCGGCCCAAAGGGCCGAAACGTCGTGCTCGACAAGAAGTGGGGCAGCCCCACCATCACCAAGGACGGCGTGACCGTCGCCAAAGAGATCGAGCTCGAGGATCCGTACGAGAACATGGGCGCCCAGCTCTGCAAGGAGGTCGCCAGCAAGACCAACGACGTGGCCGGCGACGGCACGACGACGGCGACCGTTCTCGCTCAGGGCATCGTGAATGAGGGCCTTCGCTTCGTAGCCGCGGGCGGCAACCCGATCGCGGTGAAGCGCGGAATCGACAAGGCGGTCGAGCTCGTCGTCGCCGAAATCAAGAACATCGCTCAGCCGATCAAGGACAAGGAGCAGGTCGAGTTCGTCGCCACGATCGCCGGCAACGACAACGAGATCGGCAAGCATGTGGCCGAGGCGATGGACAAGGTCGGCAAAGACGGCGTCATCACCGTCGAAGAGAGCCGTGGCCGCGAGACGACCCTGGAAGTCGTCGAGGGCATGCAGTTCGACCGTGGCTACATCAGCCCCTACTTCGTGACCGACCCAGAGCGGATGGAGGCCATCCTCGAGAACCCGCTCATTCTCATCTTCGAAAAGAAGATCTCCAGTGCGCAGGATCTGCTCGGCTTCCTCGAGAAGGCTGCCGCCACCCGCCGGCCCGTACTCATCGTCGCCGAGGACATCGAGGGCGACGCGCTCGCCACGATCGTGCTCAACAAGATTCGCGGCGTGCTTCAGATCGCGGCCGTGAAGGCGCCCGGCTTCGGCGACCGCCGCAAGGCTATGCTCGAAGACCTTGCCACCCTCACCGCCGGCAAGTTCGTGAGCGAGGACCTGGGCACGAAGCTTGAAAACGTGGGCATCGACATGCTCGGTACCGCCAAGAAGGTCGTGATCACCAAGGAAGACACCACGATCATCGAAGGCGCCGGTACCAAGGATGCCGTCATGGGCCGGATCGCGCTCATCAAGAGCCAGATCGAGAAGACCGACAGCAACTACGACCGCGAGAAGCTCCAGGAGCGGTTGGCCAAGCTCAGCGGGGGCGTTGCCGTCATCAAGGTCGGCGCGTCCACCGAGACCGAGCTAAAGGAGAAGAAGCACCGGTATGAGGACGCCCTCAGCGCCACGCGGGCGGCCGTCGAGGAGGGCATCGTTCCCGGCGGGGGCGTCACGCTCCTGCTGGCGGCGGGCAAGCTCAAGCCGGAGTCGGCTACG
>DATGIR010000351.1:0-7921 GCA_035295605.1 Fimbriimonadaceae bacterium
GTCGACCGGGGTCGACCAATTCGCCAGGGCAGGGTACAGCGCGTTCGCCGGAAAGATCGACTGGGCTGTGTGCTGCGCGTTCCCTCCATAGCCGGACCAAAGGTGGAGGGGCGTGAATTGTGCCGAGCCGGTGCAAGCGAAACCGACGACGGACCCGACGGCAAGCGACCGGGCCAAGCGAGGGAAGAGAAACAACATGACGCGATTATAGTAGCGCCAAAAATAAGGCTTGGGTCGAAGCTTCGACCCAAGCCTTCCCTACAGCCAAGGATTCCAGCGTCAGCGACCCGGTACTAGGGCGGCGGCAAGCCGTTCGAGGCCCAGACACGCCCGTTGTGCATCATGTAAACCCAGCTGTTCTCGCCGATGATCGTCGAGGTGCTTAGTTCCCTCTGGGCTATGTTGTTGAGTACGGGAGGGTTCGGCTGATTATTCAGGATAAGCATCGTGACGCTCAAGGCGTTTATCCGGAAGTCGTAGTTCAAGCCGTCAGCGTTCGTCGCGAAGACGTCCGCATTTGTCATGTCGATGGCGGCGTTACCAGTGGAGAACGGGTACACGGCGCTCGAGAAGCCCATCCCGCGGGCGACTGGATCCGGGGTGGAACCCAACACGCCCTCAACCGGCACGAAGACCATTGCCGAGTTGGCGTCGTTCTGAGCCACCAACGCCGGATCGTATGCCGCGTAATAGTTGAGGCCGGTGCCCGACCCGACACCCGCGGGGTTGTTGTACGGCATCACTACCTGGTACTGCCAGTAGGGAATGAAAGGTTGAATCGGCGGGTAGATAAAGGCGAACGGGATGAATGAAGGCGTGCAGTCCCAACCGTAGAGGCCGGGCGCGTTCTCGACGGAAAGGTCATAGGAGAACCACAGCATGTAGCCGCGGCCATTATTCGATCCGTATGTATGCTCCATCACGCCAACGAAGATCGAGCCGTCGGGGGCGATCGCCGGCGATGAAGTGCTATCCGAGGTGACCGTTGCGGTCGTGCCCTCGAACGGATCCATCAACGCCACGTGGAACATCGTGTGAAACGTTCGTGTATTCACGGCGCACAGGTAGCCATGACCCGAGTAGCCCGAACTCACGACCATGTAGACGCGAGTGCCGTCCTGCGAAATGGCGGGCGCGCCGTTATATTGGGGTTGGGTCATCGCGGGGTCGTTGGCCATCGCCGCAGCAGAGATGAACGCGCCTTGTCCGTTTGGCCTGATGACCGCCAAGCCGCCCTTTAGATTTAGTGGATTCGGGCCCTCGACCGTGTAGCCGAAGTAGATCGCCCCATCGGTGCCGGCGGTAAGCGGAGTGCAAACTTTGACCGTATTGTTGAACGTGGCCGAGTTCAACAGATAGTTGGCATCGCCGTAGAAGGCGTGAACATTGACGCTGGCGCCGACGTGATCGGCGTTGGCTCGAATCGCGATCCGGCCGCCTGACTCAGGCCAGGCCACTTCCGTCGAAAGCGGAAATTGGGTGACGACCGAGGGGCGCGAGACGCCGTTAGGTTCCTTGCCAAGCTGGCCCCCCTTGAAAATCGCGTTCGTTCGGGCTCCGGTTGGGAGCAGCACCGGTCCGACTTCGACGGGTGTCGCGGCGACCGGCAAGATGTAGCCGGACGTGACGCTCCAAATGAGGTTGCCATTACCGCCGTTGTGCCCCTCGATCGTGTAGGGATTCCCGACGCCGTGGCGAACGGCCGCGACCAAGTTTCCGGTGGCCGTCATGCCGAGCTCGCCGTAATGAATATCGAGAACACCGGCGGTGTAGGTCGGATTGGTGTCGATCGGGAAACTGAACCAAGGCCACGGGAAGCCCGCGGGTGGGAGGGCCGGAAATGTCAACGGGCCCGGAAAGACCGATTGACCCGAGTGCTGGGCGTTTCCGCCGTAGCCCGCCCAATACGTCAGCGGAACAATTTGCGCCGCCGCCAAGGATGAAATTACGGCAGCAATTCCTACCGCAGCCGCGCGCGCCAAACGAAGCTTGCAAAAGAGCATCTCACCATTATAGGCACGAGCTTGGTGCAAGGAAGTTCAACTATTTGATAAACAAGTTCCCAATACGTCGGGGCCAGGCAAGTCGACGAGGAGCACAACTGGAGCCGTTAGACCGTATTCTTGGGTAGCAGCATGTTCTTCTGCCTTCGCGTCGACTTGGATTACGTGCCCTGGGACAACCCGGACGCGGCCGAGTTCGGCCACGGGGAACCGGCGGTCGTGTTGCGGTTGCTCGACCTGGCACGCGACACCGGCTGCAAGTTCCATTTCTTCGCCTCGACGCGCGTTTTGCGAGCGTTCCCGGCCACCGTGGCGGCGGTTTTGGACGAGGGACACGACCTCGATTGGCTTTGCAAACATCCGGAGTCGCCGCACGCACGCTACGTCGATGCGAAGAGCTCGGTGGAGCGCCTCGGGCATCGGTTCGCCGGATTGGCGGTACGCGAGGAGTGGCCGGAGGGCGCGTCGGCCCCGGACTCCGGATTGCGCTTCATTTCCGCCACCAGCGGAGAAACGCCACCAAACATCCGGCTGTTTCAAACGAGCGAGGTGGGCGATCGAGTGGCGATGCGAAGCGGTCTTACCGCCCGCAAATGGCTGGACGACTTGAAGGCGGCGCTACGGAAGAACGCGAGCCGGAATGTGGGATCGACCGTTTGCGTCCGGCCGCAGGTGCTTGCCCGCTTCGACCCGCGGCTCACCTGCGTTCGCGAGATCACCGATTTTGCGGGAGCCGTGGGGTTACAGGTCGTGAGTCTGCGGCAAGCCGTCGACTTACAGCCCGGGTAACGCCAGGACCGCTTCCCATTCCTCGTCGGTTACAGGCATCACGCTGAGGCGCTGGCCTCGCCGGGCGACGAGCATGGAAGCCGTACTGGGCGTGTCGCGGAGCTCGGCAAGCGGGATCGTGCGCTTGAACTTCCGGACGAACTTTACGTTGCGGGCGAGCCAGCGGGGCGCGTCCGCCGGGCTCTTGGCGTCGTAATACTCGCTCTTCGGATCGAACTGGGTGGGATCCGGGAAGTGGTCGCCCACGATCTGCATGACCCCGACGACTCCGGACGGATCGGAGTTCGAATGGTAGAAGAACGCGAGATCGCCGTCCTTCATCGTGTCCCGCATGAAGTTGCGCACCGTGTAGTTACGGCAGCCTTCCCAAAGCGCGGGCTTGGTCTCCCGAGCCAGGTGGTCGATCGAGTAGACGTCCGGTTCGGATTTCATGAGCCACTTCACGGGCTCAGTCTATTCGTGAACCTCGGTTTTTGCCATGGTCAGGCGGATGTCGCCGTTGACGGCGCTGATATCGAGCGTGCCGGCCCCCTCGCCGAGCCTGCCGGTAACCCGACGGTCCGTCTCGTTAAGGTCAACCATCGTGAGCCCGGCCTCGATATCCCCGCTTAGACTGCTGAGCGAGACGCGACAGTCACTGCCGTCGGGAACTCGCAGGTCGACGTCTCCGCTTACGGTGCGGAAGTTGACGGAGCCCGTGATCGGGGTTAGAAAGCCGGCGCGGATGTCGCCGCTAACGGTTTCGACGCTGGCGGTCTTGCCATCAAAGTCGGAGACTTCCACGTCACCGCTCGTAGTGCGGGCGGAGACGTTGCCTTTGACGCGCCGAAGTTTGAGATCTCCGGACTTGTTCTCGAGGGTCACCTGCGGGCTCGTGATGTCTTCGAGGGTGATGTCGCCGCTCATGAGGTTGATCTCAACGGCCCCGTCCAGATTCCTAAGTCGAACGTCCGCCGAGCGAGCGCTGATGCGGCAGGCGCCCTTCGTGTCGATGATCGAGATGTCGCCGGATGCGCTTCGAACCTCGACGCCGACCGGGTTGGGAAGCGTGATGACGAGGTCGACCGTCACATTCGGAATGTCGGGTTGACGAACGAGGACGACCGAGTCGCTCTCCTCGACGAGGAGGGTGTAGGTCGCCGCGCGCTGCTTGGTCTCGTCAGAGTTGATGCCGCGGAACTCTGCCCGCGCCGTCACGTTTCCCAGCTCGGCGCCAGAGGAGATCCGGATGTCGCCGGCCTGGTTTTCGACCCGGAGCAGCTTGCCGTCCGGGACGGAGAGCGGCAATGAAATCTCTCTGACCTCGGTGGCGCCACCCCAGACGAAGCCGCGACCGCTGTTGACCTGCTCGAGACCGTGCTTCAGGGCGTCGATTCCCTGTTGGGCCGATTCTCGAACCTGACGGGAGATGTCGCGCCAGTCGACCGACTTGGCAGCGTCCCTCCCGAACTTTTCCATCGTGTCCATGAAGGCGCTGAAGGGGTCCTTCCCCGCAGTCGATTCACCCCGACCGCCGCCGGCACCGGCGCCGGAGGTGCCCGAACTCGCGCCGGCACCTACGCCGACCGCCTCAGGCTCTTGGGCGTCGACTTCGTCGAAGGCTTCGATGAGATCGGCAGCGTCCTCCGCGCTGATCTTGCCTTCCTGCACCATCTTCAGAATTCGCTTGACTTCTTCTCGCATCTCGTTCAAATCCTCCGCCTACTGGGCTGCCTCTCGAATCCGCTCTTTAGCCTCGGCGGCGGAGATCTCGCCACGGTCCAACTGGTCCAGAACCGCCTGTCGTCGCGGGTTGAGCTTCCGTTCCGCGGCGCGCGATGCCTGCTCCTTCACCGGCGGTAGGTCCAGCGCGGCCAAAAGCGCGTCGAGCCGGGCCCGAACCGTCGGATAGCTGATGCCCAACTCACGCTCGACCGTGCTGAGAATGCCGCGGCAGCGGAGAAACGTCTCGAGGAAATTGGCTTGATCCGGCTCCAGCGTCGCGTACCTGGGAATCGCGAACTTGCCCCTGATCGTGACTCCGCTCTCCGGGCAAGACAACTCACTTACGATGAGGGCCTTGCCGGACACCGGGTCCCGAGTCGGGATGGGATGGAGCGTTTCGGGTGTCATTACGTTCATTTTACATAATTCGAAGAGATTGGGTTCCGTTTGTTTCGCTTTTGTCACAAAAATGGGCCGTCGGAATCAATTTTATAATTCTCGGCAGGGTGAAGTAGAATCCGCGCCATGGCCACTCAACTCGAAGCGCTCAAGGAGCGCCTGTACGACATCGATGCGCTTAACTCGGCGGCGGCGATTATGTCGTGGGATCAACAGACGTATATGCCGCGCGGAGGCGCCGCCGCTCGGGCCGAACACCTTGGCATCCTCACCCGCATGCTGCACGAGCAATTCACATCAGATGAGACGGGCAAGCTCATCGAATCGAGCGCGAAATCGGCCGAAGGCGACGACGCGGCGATGGTTCGCCGGGTCAAGCGAGACTTCGACCTTGCCACGAAGATCCCGAGCGACCTCGTGGCCGAGAAGAGCCGACTTTCGACCCTGGCACACGAGGAGTGGGTTCATGCGCGCGCGAACAACGACTTTCAGGGCTTCGCGCCGACGCTCGAGAAGATGTTCGAGATCGCCCGCCAGGAGGCGACGTATTTGGGCTACAAGGAGCACATGTACGACGCCCTCCTCGACCAGTACGAGGAGGGAGCCACGGCCGCCGATGTCCGGCAGATGTTCGACACCCTCAAGGGTCCGCTGAGCGAGCTTGTCAAGGAGATTGCGAAGAAGCCTGCCCCGGACGACTCGGCGCTGTACGGCAAATGGGACGAGCACAAACAGAGCGAATTCACGGAGATGATGGTGAAAGCGATCGGGTTCGATATGGAGCGCGGCCGCCAGGACACCGCCCCGCACCCGTTCTGTACCGGTTGGTCGGTTGGCGACATCCGGCTCACCACCCGCTACAAGGAGTACCTAGGGTCAGCGATCTTCGGCTCGCTCCATGAGGCCGGCCACGGCATGTATGAGCAGGGCTCGCCGGTGGAATGGGACCGATCGCCGCTTAGGGGAGGCATCAGCCTTGGCGTGCACGAGAGCCAGTCCCGACTTTGGGAGAACATCGTGGGCCGCAGCAAGGCCTTCTGGACCCACTTCCTTCCGCTGCTTCAGGAGAAGTTTCCCGAGGTCCGATCGTTCACGATCGACACTTTCTATCGGGCAATCAATAAGGTTCGCCCCAGCTTCATCCGAGTTGAAGCGGACGAGGTGACCTACAACCTCCATATCCTGATTCGCTTTGAGATCGAGTGCGCAGTGCTGACGGGCGATCTCAAGGTCGCGGATATCCCGCAAGCATGGAACGATAAGTACGAGGCTTACCTGGGGATTCGGCCGAAGACGGACAGCGAGGGTTGTTTGCAAGACGTGCACTGGTCCGGCGCGATGATCGGCTACTTCCCCACTTACTCGATGGGGAACCTGCTCAGCTACCAGATCTGGCACGCTCTGAAGAGAGACATCCCGGACGTCGACGACCACCTTACGCGCGGAGATTGTAGCCCTGTGCTCGACTGGTTGCAGCGGAAGATCTATCGGATGGGTCGAAAGGCCACCCCTAAGGAGTTGGTGCTGCAGGTCACGGGCAAGCCCATGGGGGCGGAGGATTACCTCACGGGCCTGACAGACAAATACCGGGAGATTTACGGGCTAAGTTAGCGGTTTCGTCAGCAGTTTTTGCACTTTCCCACAGATTTTCCTCCGCATGGAGCGAAGACGCGTGTTAAAGTACCGGTATGAGCGTTGCTCGGAGGGTTGAGCAGCCGGTGACTTGGCCCGAGTTCGTTCACGCCAGGATCCTGCTGATCGATGACGATCCCGACTCGGCCTGCCTCATGGCGAGGGCATTACGGCGGGCCGGCTGCCACGAAATACTCACCGCCGGCACCGCGGCCGACGGGCTCAGGCTGCACCTCGAACAAAGCCCCGATCTCGTCGTGCTCGATCTCAATCTGCCCGGCGAGGACGGACTTAAGCTCATGGCCCAAATGCGCGGGGACAGTCCGGGAGTGCATTCGGCGCCAATCCTGATGGTTACGAGCGACGCGTCCGACAAGTCGAAGCTTAGCGCGCTCGAACAGGGCGTCGCCGACTTCCTCATGAAGAGTTCGGACACGACGGAGTTCGTGCTCCGGGCCCGAAACTTGCTTCATCTCAACGGACTCAAGCGCCAGATCGACCGGCACCGGGAGCTGCTCGAAGAGACCGTTCGGATCCGGACGAGCGAGCTGCACGATGCGCGCCAGGAGGTGCTCGAAAGGCTCGCCATCGCGGCCGAATACAGAGACGGAGCCACGCTCGAACACACGCGGCGGGTCGGCCGCCTTTCGGCCAGGATCGCCGAAATCCTCGACCTCGAGCCCGAGTACGTCTCGACAATTCAGGACGCGGCATTGCTTCACGACCTCGGAAAGATCGGCATCCCCGACGCGATCCTGTTCAAACCGGGCGAGCTGACGTCGGCTGAGTTTGAGAAGGTCCGGAAGCATCCGGAGATCGGCGCCCGAATACTAGACGGATGCACCGAGCCCGTCATGCAGATGGCGCGCGATATCGCCTTGACGCACCACGAGCGTTGGGATGGCGCCGGCTACCCGAAGAAGCTGCACGGGCCGGAGATTCCGCTCAGCGGGAGGATCGTCGCCGTGGCCGACGCATTTGACGCCATCACCCACGAACGGCCCTATAAACCGGCGCACTCAATCGTGGAGGCGATCGATGCGATCGCGTCTGAAAGCGGTAAGCAGTTCGATCCAAACGTGGTCGCCGCCCTTCTCCACGTGCCTGAAGTGGCTGCCGTCGTCAACGTGCGGTAGCGCGTAACATAGCGCGGTATGCGCGCGACCGACGAGCTCCTTGGGCAGTACCGATCCATCGCCGGCCTTCACGCCGCAATGGGGTTGATGCAGTGGGATCGACAGGTTTTGATGCCTCCCGGCGGCGGGCGAGCGCGCACCGAACACGTGACCAGGCTCGCGCTGATGGAGCATAGGTGGTGGACGGCCGATGCGACGCAACGGCTCCTTGAACGGGCCGAGCAAGAGTCGGAGCCGGACTCCGATGACGGCGCCGCG
>DATGIR010000352.1:0-2604 GCA_035295605.1 Fimbriimonadaceae bacterium
GCAACCCCGTAGCAGAACTCGTCGGTTTCGCCGTAGACCGAGCCGCCCTTGAAACCGCCGCCGGCGACCCACAGGCTGTAGCAGGCGCCCAAGTGATCCCGCCCGTGGCCGTTCGGCTTGTTGATATCACCCTGGACAAAGACGGTTCGACCGAACTCGCCGCACCAAAGCACGATCGTGTCGTCGAGCAGTCCCCGCTGTTTGAGATCCTTCACCAAGGCGGCGGAGGGCTGGTCCGTGTCCCGGCACTGCAGGGCTAGCTGCGTGTCCAGGTTCGTGTGCTGATCCCAACCCGAGTGCATGAGCTGAACGAAGCGCACGCCGCGCTCGATGAGGCGGCGCGCTAACAGGCAGTTGTGGGCATAGGTGCCCTTCTTCTGAACGTCCGGACCGTACATCTCGAGAACGCTCGGGGGCTCCTTGGAGATGTCGAGAAGCTCGGGCACGCTCGTCTGCATCTTGAAGGCGAGCTCGTATTGGGCGATCCGGGTTTCGATCTCGGGGTCGCCGAAATCTTCGAACCGCTTCTTATCGAGCTCGGCGATGTCGGAAAGGACACCCCGACGGAGCTCGGGAGAGATGCCGGGCGGATCGCTCAGGTAGAGCACCGGCTCGCCTTCGCTGCGGAAGCGCACGCCCTGATACTTCGAGGGTAGAAAGCCGCTGCCCCAGTAGTAGTCGTAAAAGAGCTGACCACACGTGTGCTTCTCGTCGGCCGAGGTCATGACCACGTACGCGGGCAGCTCCTCGGTCATGCTGCCGAGGCCGTAGACGGCCCACGCGCCGGCACTGGGCCGGCCGGGAATCGGGCTCCCGGTCAGGAAGTAGGTCACCCCGGGAGCGTGGTTCACCGAGTCGGTATGCATCGAGCGGACCAGGCAGATATCGTCGGCGATGCTGCCGGTATGGGGGATGAGCTCCGAAAGCATCCTCCCGCATTGGCCGTAGGCCTTGAACGGCTTGATCGCGGGAAGGATCGGGTAGTGCGCCTGGGAGGACGTCATCGTGGAGAGGCGCGCGCCGGCCCGAACCGACGCCGGAAGCTCCTGCAGCCGCATCTTCTCGAGCCCCGGCTTGTAGTCGAAGAGGTCGACCTGGGAGGGCGCGCCCCCCTGCCACAGCACGACGACGTGCTTGGCTTTGGGCTTGAAGTGGGGCAGACCGGGCAGCGGTCCGATGCCGTGCGGCTTGGCTTGGGCCCATCCTTCAGCGCTCAGGAGGCTCCCGAGGGCAAGGGCGCCGATGCCGGAGGCGGTTTTGCCGAAAAACTGACGGCGGGTGAGGCGCAGGTCGCGTTCGAAGAAGGGGTTCATTCGCGGGTCAAAGCCTCGTCGAGGTTGAAGATGGCCAGGCACACGTTGGCGTAGGCCGCGTGCCACACGGGGTCGATCTTGGTGTCGCGCGGGCTCTCTCCCTGGTCCAGAAATGCCTTGGCGGCGGCGGGGTTTGCCGTGAAGGCGGCGCTCGAGCGGTCGAGGATTCGGCGCAGAACTTTCAGCTCCGTCGGGGTCGGACGGCGGGCGCAGACCCGCCGAAAGGCGTCGGTCAGCCGCGCCTCGGGCGTGGGCGAAGCGTGGATAACCGCTTGCGCCAGGGACCGCGCGGCCTCACTCCAGGCGACGTCGTTGAGGGTGGTGAGCGCGTGGAGCGGGGTCGAGGTCTGGCTGAGTTTGACCGTGCAGGTCTGCCGGGTGGCGGCATCGAACATGTCGCCCGGGGAGATCGTGCGCCGCCAGAAGGTGTAAATGCTGCGGCGGTACAGATCGGGGCCGTGGGACTGCGGGTACTTGAAGCTGCGCTCGTCGGTGATATCAAGGCTGTCCCAAATCCCCGGCGGTTGGTAAGGGTAGACCGGCTTGCCGCCGATGGCTGGGTTCAAAAGGCCGCTGGCGGCGAGCGCTTCGTCGCGCAACAGGAGCGAGGAGAGGCGGAAACGCCCGCCGCGCGCGAGCAGCCGGTTCTCGGGATCGCGTACGGCAAGTGTCTTGGAACGCTTGGAGGACTGCCGGTAGGTAGCGCTGCTGACGATGGTTTTGATGAGCGCCTTGACGTCCCAGTCTCGCTCGAACTTGACCGCCAACCAGTCCAGCAGGTCCTGATAGACCGGTGGCTCGCTCTGGACTCCGAAGTTCTCGGCGGTCTTGACGAGGCCGGCGCCGAAGAAGGTTTGCCAGTAGCGGTTGACCTGGACCCTTGCGGTGAGCGGGTTATCGGGGCTCATGATCCACCGCGCGAGCCCGAGCCGGTTGGCTGCAGCGACGGCGCCCTTCACGAGCGTTTTCGGCGGCGCGGGCTGAACGGCATCGGCCGGCATCATGTAGTTGCCGCGGGAGAAGATGTGGGTGACGCGAGGTTTCGCGTCGGACATCACCATGACCCGGGGCAGCTCCGACTGGAGCTTGCCGAGCTTAGCGTGAGCGTCGACGTACCGGTTGCGGATCGCTGCGTCTTCGGGTGAGAGGCCGCGAGTCAAGTAAGCCTCGTGGAGCTTGGCGGCGTCGGGAGGGAGTGTTTTCGGGTCGACGCTTGCCACCCACTTGGCCTGAGCGGCGGAATCCTTGTCGATCCTCGCAAACGCCTTGTCGACGGCTTCGGCATCGGCTT
>DATGIR010000353.1:0-2413 GCA_035295605.1 Fimbriimonadaceae bacterium
CGCGATGGCCGTCTCCCGCGCCCGCGGATAGGTGCTGGCCGCGACCCAGGCGAACGGCCCGATCTCAGCGCCGATCGCGCGCGCAAGGTCGACGCCCGCCTGGGAAAGCTGTGACCCGCTGGCGCCGGTTTTCCTGAGGCTGTGGCGGCGGACTTCCAGAGTGCGCATGTGCGAAGGGTCTTCCCATCCTGTCAGAGCGTGTCAGTGGCCTGCCCGGGATAGAGCCACCGGCCGGATGAGCCGCAGTTTGGGCACCACTTCGAACAAACCTAGGGTGCGAGGAACTCTGCGAGTTGGGCGGCGTCGGCGCTCGCGATCCGGCGATACGTCACTACCCGGTCACTGGTGCCGCTCGGCCGCGCTATCTGCATATCAGCCGGCCAGTCGACCACCCCCGGATTGGTCAATGCGGCTCCTTCGATACAACGAGCAGCCCACGTATCCAGATGGATACCCGGCGCGTTGGACGAGCCCCGAAGATTGTTTAGCTCCGCCAGAGCTTTCTCGCTCAAGGCAGCACCGCCGGTGCCGTCCGCTCCACAGTTTCCCAAAGCGGTAAGACGGGCCGTCTCGAAGTCCAGCTTGTAGACCTGTGCAGGATCGGCCGGGGTCGACGCGCAGGCGATCAGGATAGTTCCCTCGGGCGTGGCCTTCCCTTTGGCCGTGTAACTCTGGACCGCATTATTCCAATGCGTGCCGTTGAGTTGGCGAAAGCACTTCAGAAATTCGTGGTGATTCCCACCGTAGAAGCCGCCCAACGGCAGCACGGCAGCAATGAGCTTCGTGAGGTGCTCGGCCTCGCCTGCCTGAGCTAGCAGCACAGAATCGCTCCATCTGTGAACCTTGCAAGCTCGTATGCTCACGTTGCCAGCGTAGGTGCGGCTGGTGTCGCCAGCGACAAACGCAATCTCGGCGTCGGCGTAGGCAACAACGGCAGTCACAGTCTGCCCCCTTTCGGCAACGACTCAGGACCCGCGAACGTCGAAACCCAAGAAGCGGAGAGCCTTCGCCATCCTTCCGTTCATAGGTGGGCAAAGCTCCGGTCGGAGTGTGCCGAAGAGCTCTAGCGCCGAAAAGCGCCCGAACATCCGCAGCTTCATCTTGGGATCATAAAGCACATCGTGGAGTCGAACGATGAAGTCGCCGGAGCCGTGGACGAGGTGTCTCAGGGTGTGCTTCACCTTCGCCACGTCTTGCCCATTTGCCTCCCAAAACGCCGCCGGCAGATGGGCCAAACCTCCCTTCACGAACCGGAGCTGCTCTGCGAAGGCGTGGAGGGAAGTGAACGCGTGTGAGAGTTCATCCTTGGATGCCCTGTCGATCGCCTCCGTCGTACCGAACGTCCGCTGAACACGTTCCAACCAATCCACGTAGCTATCCGGAACGTGCGAGCGCTCTGCCTTTGACCACTCGTCGCCGAGGGCGAGAATCTCTGTGCGTCTAGATGCTTGGTCGCGGAGCGGAGCGCCCTGCCAGGAGTCGTCGCCTGGAGCGTGCGTCAGGCGGACCCAGTTTAGGAAGCGGTTGGTTTCATTGGCTTCGCCCACGCCGGACAGCTCGGGCAGTCGGAAAGCATTTGCGACCAACAGATCGTTCACTTCGCTGAACGCTGGGCGATATTGTTCGTAAACCTGCCGACGTAGCTCTTGCAGGAATATCTGCTCGCCGGTCTTGGTTCGGCTCCTCACGTCGATGTTGGGAGGGGCGGCCTTCCCGACTGCTTGCTCGATCAGGGTATCTGGGTCGGGGCCTGCTCTGGCGATCGCGGAATGGGCTTGGCGGAACGCCGCTAGCGTCTCGGTCGTCAGCACGAGCGCAGAGTCCCAGAGTTCGACAAACAGCGCCCTGATCTCTTCGAGGGTTTCTAAGTCATCGATTTGGACCGTCGCCTCGCGGTTCGACAGCATTCCCCCGTCCGTGAGATTGGAGGAACCGACCAGAGCAGCTGTGTCGAAGACGTAGATTTTGGCGTGGAAGCGATGGGTCAAATACCGGACTGCTAAGTTGGCGAGTCCATGCGTCGCGGCTAGTGCCTGGGGGCTGGTAGCTGCGTTCAATCCGACCAGCAACTGAACCAACTTGCCACCGTTGGCCGCGCGCACAATCGGATCGGCCATGGTGAAGTACGGAGCTGCTAGGGACAGCTGGCTCGACGTCTGAATGAGCTTGTTGAACGGATTGAGGACAAAATCGCCGACACCGTTCGAATAGAGCCGAGTCATTGGCCATCTCGCCGCGAGCTGTTGCTGTCATCGACCGGCCAGACCCGAACAGCCATCGCCTTGAATTCCCCGACACCGAGTGATCCGCGCTCGCGGGACTTTGACGGGATCAAAAGGCGGTCCCTGACCGACGACATTGGTGCTTCCCACATCTCGAAGGGATCGAGCGTGGTCACATCGAGGAGAACGAG